>CBDUVS010000116.1:0-3502 GCA_965370735.1 uncultured bacterium
TTATAACTTTAGTGTAAATTAAAAAATAAGAGTTGTCAACACAAAACAGGGATATATCAACAATATTTGTATTGCGACTGAAAGGAGTGCTGAGCAAAGCGAATGTACGGCTAAAGGAGTTCCCGATTCATAACAGAGATACCAGGTATGAAAAGGTTTGGGATAATCGCCTGGCTTCTCACCAAGCTTCTCAAGAGCCATACCGATTTCTCTTAGCATCTGCTCGGTATAATTGCCGGCTAAACCCCAGCCATAGTCAGGCCCTTTTCTATCGCCTTCTTCTATGTAGCCTTTTTCTTGATTAATAGCTGTCCATAGAGCTTTAATGGTGTAATGTCTCATTTTTTTGATTTTCATTTACTTTCTCCTGCCCATAATACTTAATATCCTGATAAAGAGGTTAATGATATCTATATATAAAGCCGCGGCACTATCTACCGCGTTATCAACTGTTTTGGGTATTTTATTAGCCCTGGCCCAGTCAAATCCAATATAGCCGCAAAATATTAAAGCCACTATCCAGTCTGTAATACCAAAAATCATCTTAAAAAAGAAACTACCTATAATCTCGGCTATAATAACCGCAATCAACGAAATAAATAACACCGGAGCTAATTTTTCAAAAAAGGCCGGATAAGTTACACCTAATATCATCATAATAGCCGTTACCATACCGGTAACCACCATAGCATTAATAACTAACTCGGGGGCATACTGACTAACTATAATATTAATTACAAAACCAAAAGGCACTACCACGAAATTATAACCTAAAAAACTAACCAGAGGATTAGAAGACTTAGAGAAAAGAAAAACACCAAATAAAGCACAAGCAAAATAAGCTAAAATAAATATTATAGGGTGAATTTCAGATAAAGATGCCACCGGTACATTCTTTACTATAAGCCAGTTAAGAAAAAAACCCCAACAGAGGACTAAACCTATAATTAAATTATAGACGTTTGAGCTTATTTCATTGCCTGATGATTCGGCATAAGTTCTGTTAAATACATTGCTTTTCGTGTTAAACATCTTCTTTATAACCCTTCAGATATAAGCTCTGTTTCTATTTTAATACCGGCTTTCTCAAAAATAAGCCCTACAGGACAAATATTCATACTTTTTTCTAATATTCTCTCAAGTTTTTCTTTGGGAGCATCTGACTTTACGTTAACTTTAGCTTTAGCTGAAACAATAGTCTTCTCGCCTTTGGGCTTATCAGTTTCTATTTCAACCGAAAGCTGAGAATACTGAATGCCTGAGTTATTGGTTATAATAGCAAAAACGGCAGATATACAACTTGCCAAGCCCATAATCATCATCTCTAGTCCCGTGGGGCCTTGATCGGTTCCTTTAAATTTCTCGGGAACATCACTGATTATTTCATGGCCTCTTCCATTATTAACTTTGAATTTTATTCCTTCAATCCATTCTGCTTTCGCGATCATTCTAAATCTCCTTATGTATAGTGGATTACTTTAGTGGGTATTAATAAATCTCCGCGTCTTTAAGCTGAATAGCCACTTCAAAACTGTTTATCTTCTGAGTATTCATCTTTAAATTTCAGCTTCATTCATCCAGTTACCGTGTTTATTGCAGAACTCAACCACGGCCAAGGTACCCCTAGCGCTGTCCTTAAAATGTAAAGCCGCCGCCGCGTTAAGCGCCCGGGGAGTAAGTCCTACCCGTGAGATAAACTCCTTATTTAGATAGAAATCTATGTGGATAATATAATGATCATCTACCATAGGATGCTTAATCTCGCCCACCTTAACGTGAACATCATAGCAGCCTTCAATTAAATCACACTTCGGCACTATAGCTATTATCGGAATATGTTTTTTCTCAAGTTCACTTAAGTTATTTATATCTTTGGGTTCTTTAATGGCATCCGCTTTTTCTTCAAAGGCTGTCTTGGGAGCATGGCAGACCGGACAATACTCGGGAGCTTCTGCGTTTATTGAAATATAACCGCATACGTTACAGACATGGCCGATCATGATTACCTCCTTTTTTAATAATTCTCACTTAATACTTCATAATAACTCTGAGGATGCGAACAAGCCGGGCAAACCTTAGGCGCTTCAGCCCCTTTATGGACATAACCGCAGTTGCGGCATTTCCATTTAACTATTTTATTTTTCTTAAAAACGGTCTTGTTTTTTATATTGTCTGTGAGTTTTCTGTATCGTTTTTCATGTTCTTCTTCAACTTCAGCTATTTCCTTAAAAGTGGAAGCTATCTTATCAAAACCCTCTTCTCTGGCTATTTTCTCAGCATTTTTATAAAGCGTGGACCATTCCAGTTTTTCACCGGCGGCGGCGGCTTCCAAATTCTCCAATGTTTTTCCGATAATCCCCGCGGGGTAAGAAGCGATGATTTCAACTTCTCCCCCTTTTAAATACGTGAAGAACTTTTTAGCGTGTTCTTTTTCATTATCGGCTGTTTCTAAAAATACAGCGGAAATCTGCTCATAACCTTCTTTTTTAGCCGCGCCGGCAAAATAAGTATATCTGTTTCTGGCCTGCGACTCACCCGCGAAAGACGCGAGCAAGTTTTTCTCAGTTTCAGTTCCTTTTATGTTCTTAAACATTTATTCTCCTCCTTTTTAATACTTTGATAATTGGGCTATCTTTTGTTCAATGAACTCTTTGTGTTTTATTTCTTCCTTTAGAAGCATCTTAAAAATATCCTTTACTTCAGGATGCCGCTTCATGAAACGGTTGTACAACTCTATACTTTCTTTTTCTTTTAATAAAGCTAATTCCAAAACTTCAACCGGCCCCATCTTTATCCCCCTTTAATATCCCGCAAAATTCTCTGTAAATATTGCCTCTTTGTTTAAATTTAAATCATCGGTTATTATCTTTCTCAATGTTGTTACCATACCGGGCGGCCCGCAGATATAAAATTTCCTTTGGTTATAATCAGGTAGGCATTCTTTTATCATCTCCGAATTAATAGTACCACAACGGCCTTTCCACTCAGAATCAGCTTCAAAAAGAATATGCTCTATTTTTAATTTATCACAATCTCGCCGCATTTTATCGAAATCTTCCTTAAAAGCTATATCAGTCCGGGTCATGTTGGCATATATCAAACGCACGTCGGTTCCAAGGTTTTTATCAATTATATACTTAAGCATACTTCTTATGGGCGTAATCCCGATACCGCCCGATAGGTACGCTATTTTTTCAAACTCACCGTTAAAAGTAAACTTTCCAAAGGGGTATTTAATTACCAGCTCATCATCTTCCCGCAACTCATCCAGAGCTTTTGAAAAAAAGCTCCCGGTTAGCTTTTTAGTGAATTCCAAATAACCTTCTTCAGTCGGTGAATTTGAAATAGAAAGCCATCTGGCATAATCTTTATTATTCGGTTTTAGAATAACCCGCATAAACTGGCCCGCCTTAAAAGGCCTGATGTTATCATGAAAAACTCTAATACTTTTTACATTGTGAGTTCTTTCAATAACTTCTTTTACTTTTACGGTAAATTCTTC
>CBDUVS010000117.1:0-3490 GCA_965370735.1 uncultured bacterium
GAGTTACCCGCGTGTTATTTTCCGCCTGATGTGGAGAAAACAGGTGAGCGTTCTATTGAAAAATTCGTGGAATTAATTAAAGAAAGAGGCCAGTGGTGGTAAGTGATAATGAGATAACTCTAAGAAAAAATGTAGCTGTTAAAGCGGCCCTTGAAGCGGGGGGAATGCTTAAAGAAAAATTTGGGCATGTAACTGATATAAAAACGAAGTCCGATAGGAACCTGGTAAGTGATTTAGATTTAAAAGCGGACGAGATTATCACCCGCGTTATTGAGGAGAAGTTTGAGTCTGATAATATCCTCTCTGAAGAAAAACCTATTCCGGAATTAGAAGCGGGTTTTACCTGGATAATTGACCCTATAGACGGCACCCATAATTATATCCGCAATATTGCTATTTTCGGAGTTTCTATCGGCATAGCTTATAATGATAAAGTTGTCGCCGGAGTTATATATATGCCGACAACTAATGAGTTATACTGGGCTCAAAAGGATAAGGGTGCTTATTGTAATGATAAAAGGATTAGAGTTTCTCAGAGAGATATAAGGCAGGCGACCATATTCTTTGATTCGGGTATCAGGTATAAACCGGATGCTATTTTAAAATCTTTAGGCAGCGTGGCCGATAAAGTATTTAATGTTAGAATGTTGGGCTCGACTGTTAGAGGCCTAACTTATATAGCCGAGGGAAAAGCCGAACTGGAAGTTGAATATACTGACCAAGTCTGGGATTATGCCGCCGGGTTGTGTATTATTGAAGAAGCCGGAGGCAGAGTAACTGATTTTAAAGGTAACGAATGGAATATAAACACAAAAGAATACATCGCCTCAAACGGTGTTATTCATGATGAAATTTTAAATACGCTTAATGATAATGAAGGCGCTTTATGAATACAGAAGCCATAAAAGCTAATTACGAAGAAGTAAAAGGTGAAATACCGGGCAACCTTAAGATAGTTATTGCCGCTAAGACAAGAGATGTCAATGAGCTCAAAGCGGTGATTGAAGCCGGAGCGAGTATTATTGGAGAAAATTACGTTCAGGAAGCCCGGGAAATGAAAGAGGCTTTGGGTAAAAAAAGTAATTCCTTAAAATGGCATATGATTGGCCATCTGCAGACAAATAAAGTAAAAGTCGCGGTTGAAATTTTTGATATGATTGAAACTCTGGATTCTCTTAAGCTGGCCGCGGAAATAGATAAAAGGGCTAAAGAGATTAATAAAATAATGCCGGTTTTAATTGAAGTTAATAGTGGCGAAGAAGATCAAAAGACAGGCCTTAAACCGGAAAAAGTTGTTGAATTTACAAAAGACATCAGTCTCCTTAAGAGTATAAAGGTTTTGGGATTGATGACGATGGGCCCCCGTTTTGGTGACCCGGAAGAGGCAAGAAATTTTTTTAAGAAAACCAAGAGTTTATTTGATGAAATAACAGCTTTGAAAATAAATAATATTCAAATGAAATATCTTTCTATGGGCATGAGTAATACCTATAAGGTTGCTGTAAGCGAAGGCAGTAATATGATTAGGCCCGGAAGTATTATTTTCGGTGAAAGAGATTACTCCTAAGAATTCAAAAACGAGAGGAACAGTGTATGTCAAGGGATGCATTAAAGATCATTGGAGAAAAATGTTCAGAAAAAAACTTAAGCAAACTTAAAACATTAAACAATCAAGCTCTCCTGGAGTTTATAGCTGAATATTTAGAACTCTGTAATCCTGATACAATTTTTGTAAGAACAGATTCAGAGGAAGATTCAGATTATATTAGGGAAAAAGCATTAGAACTTAAAGAGGAATTACCTCTATCCGCAAAAGGCCATACAATTCACTTTGACGGCTATAGCGACCAGGCTAGAGATAAGAAGAATACTAAATTCCTGGTTGATGAAAACACGGAGTTGTCCAGGGGAATTAACCAGATAGCTAAAGAAGAAGGCCTAAAGGAAGTTAAATCATATTTAAAAAATCTTATGAGCGGAAAAGAGGCCTATATTTGTTTTTATTGTTTGGGCCCGAATAATTCCGAGTTTTCAATTTCGGCGGTACAAATAACCGATTCCAGCTATGTAGCTCATTCAGAAGACATACTATATAGAGGCGGTTATGAAGAGTTTAAAAAATTAAATGATAAAGATAATTTCTTTAAATTTGTTCATTCAGCCGGTGTTTTAGAAAATGGCGTTAGCCGTGATATTGATAAGAGAAGAGTTTATATTGATTTATCTAATAATATAGTTTATAGCACTAATACCCAGTATGCCGGTAATACTATCGGTTTAAAAAAATTAGCCATGAGACTGGCTATAAAAAAGGCCTCAGATGAAGGCTGGCTGACAGAACATATGTTTGTTATGGGTGTCCTAGGCAAAGGTGGTAAGAAAACATATTTTACCGGCGCTTTTCCCAGTGCCTGCGGTAAAACATCTACATCCATGCTTAAAGGCGAAAAGATTGTAGGTGATGATATTGCTTATTTGAGAAAAATCGATAATGAGGCCAGAGCGGTTAATGTTGAAAGAGGTATGTTTGGTATTATTAAGGATGTCAATTCCGAGGATGATCCGCTTATCTGGAAGGCGTTACATGATCCCGGTGAAATAATTTTCTCAAATATTTTAATGACACCTGAAAAGACACCTTATTGGCTGGGTAAAGATGGCGATGTGCCTTCTGAAGGCATAAATTATTCAGGTAAATGGCAGCCGGACAAAAAAGATGACGCTAATAATGAAATAACACCTTCTCATAAAAACGCCAGGTATACCATCAGACTGGCCGAACTGAGTAATCGCGATGAAAACGCGGATGCTCCTGAAGGTGTCAAAGTTGAAGGCGTAATTTACGGTGGAAGAGATTCTAATACCTCCGTTCCGATAGAAGAGGCTTTTAACTGGAAACACGGTATATTGACTAAAGCGGCTACCCTGGAATCTGAGACGACAGCAGCCACCCTGGGACAGGAAGGGGTAAGAGTATTTAACCCCATGTCGAATCTGGATTTTCTTTCTATTCCTTTAGGCAGATACATAGAGAATAATATTAAGTTTGTTGAAGGGTTGAATAATCCTCCGAAAATCTTCTCAGTTAATTATTTTCTTAAAGATAAAGGGGGTAAATACATAAGCGGCATGCACGATAAACATGTCTGGCTTAAGTGGATGCAGCTAAGAGTTTACAATGAAGCCGAAGCTATAAAAACTCCATCGGGATATATTCCGCTTTATGAAGATCTTAAAGGGCTCTTTAAAGAGGTCTTGAATAAGGAGTATACCCGGGAGATCTATAACGAACAGTTTAAAATAAGAATTTTTGAAAATGTGGCTAAGGTTGACAGGATATTGGTTATCTATAAAGAACAGGTGGATGATACACCTGAAGAGATTATTAAAGAATTAGAGTCGCAGCGGGAGAGATTTTTAAAATTAGCCGATAAACTGGGAGATTATGTGGCTCCTGATACTTTAAAAGAAAACCAGAATTTGGTATAGG
>CBDUVS010000118.1:0-3460 GCA_965370735.1 uncultured bacterium
AAGATACAAGATACAAACAAACACCAATAATCAAACATCAAACAGTTTTTCTTGACGTAGTTTGATTACTCGCCTCGCTTCCCATCTCGCCTTCGGTTCGCCGAGGAGGCGCGGGCGAAGCGGGTTCGAATTTGGTTATTGGTTATTATTTGGTTATTGCATCTTGGTTATTGGTGATTGTTTGCATCTTGCCTGTGTCCATTGGGGTATGTCTTGATTATTGGATGAGGATTGCTTAATGTGAGGTGTAGGTTAAGATATGAATTTTGGAGCAGCTGTATATATTGAAGGCGGCAGGCTTATAGAGGGCGAGCTTATTCTTGATGAAAGCCGACTTTACATTCAATCTAATAACATTTCCTCCAGCACCTATATACCTCTTGATAAAATCATTCTTTTAAGAAAAAAAGTTAACGGCCTTGAGATAAAGGTTAAACTTTCCGCTATAAATAGCTTATTTGTGAAAATATTAATATCTAGAAGTGCCGGAAATAAATTAATTAAAGATATTGTAAGGCGGCTTAAATTAAAGAAAAAGTTTTTTAAAAGCGAATGGGTAGGCCACGCCTCCTGGAGGTAAATAATATATAGCAAGATATAAACACAGGATTAAGGATTAAGACGCTCACCATTAACAAACTGATGGTGAGCTTTAAGGATTAAGGAAAAGCAGGGAACGAAGAACAGGATTAAGGATTAAGTAGAAGCAAGATTAAGTGAAACATCGGATTAAGTTAGAAGCAGATTTAGGAATTGGGTGGAAAAAACTTAATTCTTAGAGTGAGCGAATGCGAACGTCTTGATACAAGATGCACCCTTATGGGGCACAGGCAAGACACAAGTCATAAGAAACAAGATACAAGATACAAGATACAAACAATTTCCAATGACCAAATTCGAATAACCAAACCAGAAAGAAAGTACAAAGACACTAGTCACAAGTCACACGCCATAAGAGCAAATAGTAAAGGGCTAATGGCAAACAATGTAACGGGAGATTTTTTAATGAAGCGGAACAAATTAGGTTTAGTGTCATTGGCAATTTTATGTTTTACGGTATCCTTAATTTTTGGTTGCGCCGTCCCTCGTCCTAAGCCGGTTACAAAGATTACTAAACCGGACGCGGCAAGAATGACCGATGATGAATTTTTGGATATGGTTCAAAGGAACTGTTTTCTCTTTATGTGGAATGAAGCTAATCCCGAAACGGGGTTAATTAAAGATAGGGCGGATAATTTTAATTTTTCCGATGACAGGAAAATCGCGTCTGTGGCCTCTGTGGGTTATGGCCTGGGTGCCATTTGCGTGGCTCAAGAAAGAGGCTGGGTAAGTAAGAAAGCCGCTTATGAAAGAGTTTTAAATACCCTTAAGTATTTTCGGGATGAAATGGAAAGTAATCACGGGTTTTATTATCATTTCGTTCACATGGATACAGGCCGGCATTTACCGAATTCAGAAGGCTCTTCCATAGATACAGCTATATTTTTAGCGGGCGCCTTAACTGCCGGTGAGTATTATAAAGGTACTGAAGTTGAAGAGATAGCCAATGAACTTTATAACAGAGCTGACTGGCAGTGGATGTTGGCTGGCGGCAGGACCTTAAGTATGGGCTGGGATCATAGAGGTAAAATGCTTATGGCCCGCTGGAATCACTACAACGAGGGTATACTATGTTATCTTTTGGCAATTGGATCGCCAACTCATCCTATCGCGGCCGCGGCCTGGGATGAGATTAACCGTCCCATAAGAAGCTATGAAGGATATACCTGTATTGCCTGTTCGCCATTGTTTACACATCAGTTTCCTCAGCTCTGGGTTGACTTAAGAGGTATTCATGATAAATACGCGGATTACTATGTGAATTCAACAATAGCTACTTTAGCTAACAGAGAATTTTGCGCTAATAATTCTAAAAGTTTTAGGACTTACGGAGAAGACTCCTGGGGTTTGACGGCTTGTGATGGCCCGGGAGGTTATAAGGTGTATGGCGCCCCGCCGTCTACGAGAGCAGCTGTTTACGACGGGACTGTGGCCCCTACGGCGGCCGCGGGCTCAATGATGTTTACTCCCCGAGAATCTATTTCGGCCCTCAGGTTTATGTATGATAATTACGGGGATAGAATATGGGGTAAGTACGGCTTCTCGGACGCGTATAACATAACCCGTAATTGGTACGCGAAGGATGTAATTGGAATTGATGTAGGCGCTATGATTTTAGGAATTGAAAACGCCAGATCGGGAATGCTCTGGGACTATTTTATGAGAAATGAATGTATCCAAAAGTCACTCATGGAAATAGGCTTTAAACCCGGCTCAAAGGTTGTTAATTTACCTGATGCCCCCGGAATATTTGCCGTTAAAGCTCCGCAAGAGATGATTATCGATGGCAAACTTAGCGAATGGTCTTACGTGGAGTTTATTGAATTAGAGCCAAAACAACATCTGGAGTACGGCAATCTTACAAATAGAGATAAGGATTTATTAAGTGATTGTATGTTTATGTGGGACAATGATTATCTTTACGCGGCTTTTAAGGTAACTGATAATCAGATACTAACTCCATATAAGGATGATATGATATATCGCAATGACGCCATCGAGCTCTTTATTGATCCTGAGAATAATAAATTAATTTGGGGCAATCCGCTTGATTTCCAGATAGGCCTGACTATATCGGGCAAAGATAAAAAACCCCAGGCCTGGGCATGGTTTCAGAAGCGGGAAGTGGGAGATAATATTAAGCTTGCCGCTCGCGAAACCGAAAAGGGCTATATTATCGAAGCCGCTATAAAATGGGAGTTTCTTAAAGTTGAACCAAGCAACGGCCTCATTATGGGGCTTTGTTGCGCGGTTCATGACTTAGATGACCGCGATGGTTCAGCGACGGCTAAACTTACATGGTATTATATAAACCAGCAGGGACGCAGTAAGTTGGGTACCTTAGAATTGATAGATACTATTAAGTAATGCCTACATCGGAACAAGCAAAATAATAAAGCTGATAAGCATTATATTATTCTTAAAACTCTGCCGCAAACTCAGGAAAGGTTGGGAATTATTATGATAAAAAGAGTAAAAAAAGGCCTTTGTTAGGCAAAAATTTACTATTAAAAGGTAAAAGTTTTGTCTTGACAAAAGAATGAGCCGGTGATAACTTTAAGACAGAGCTAATTTTTTTTTGATAAGTTGATAAAACAATTAATCAGACCTAAATCTTTTTAGCAAAAGGCTTTTTAAAATGATTTCATCACAGGCAAGTAAAAAAGCAAAGAGCTTACAGCTATCGGCTGTCAGCTATCAGCAAAGAGCGTAGAGAAAAAAATAAGAAGCAAGATACAAGTACAAAGTCACAAGTCATACCCTTAAGGGGCACAAGCAAGATATACCCTTGCAGGGCACAAGCAAGCAAAAAAGCAAAGAGCTTACAGCTATCGGTTGTCAGCTATCAGCAAAGAGCGTA
>CBDUVS010000119.1:0-3335 GCA_965370735.1 uncultured bacterium
AATGAAAGGATTTTATTATGGAAAAAAAGAAACTCATTTTTGTTGTTGATGATGAAAAGGACATGGTGAAAGTGCTTGATAAAAGATTAAGTGAAAATAACTATAGAGTTATTACGGCTGACAATGGGCATGATGTCCTAGATATCGCGAAAAAAGAGAAGCCGGATCTTATAATTTTAGATGTAATGATGCCCGGGGTTGATGGAAGTGAAGCGGCCGCAACATTAAGACAAGATACCCAGACAGCCAATATTCCGATTATTTTCTTAACCGCTATATATTCTAAAGAAGAAGAAATAAGAAAAGGTAAAATAATCGCGGGAAATGTTTTTTTATCTAAGCCTTTTGAAATAGAAGAGCTGCTTAAAACCATAGAGGATGTTTTAAATGATAGATAAAACCGCTTTGGTTAAATGAAAATAATTAATTTTCTAATATTTATAATTTGCCTAGCGATCATAGCTTCTTTCTTTATGCCCTGGATAGCGGGAAGTGGTTCGCTGGCTAAACCTCTTGATGATAGCACATCTATAATTCAAAACGTTGAGCCGACAGGGTTGTTTAGGGCTATAGTGAAAACGGCCAAAGGAACAGTAGACGCGGCAACAGCTCTTATTTCACCTATTGATTTAGATCGAGAACTTAAAGGTTATGAAATTCCCATCGCCGATGAAGCAGAAGGTTTGAGGCCTAAAATATACTTAATATATATTCTGCCCCTTATGGCTCTAATAGTGTTCTTTGCGGCTCTAAAAAGAAAACAGACACTCGCGGGTAAAATTTTAAGATTTGTTTTTGTTGCTGCTATAGCCTCTTTTTTATTTATTCAAGTAGGGTCTCTTAATAGAGAAGGGCTATTTTTAAAAATAGAAGCGCTATATGGTTTTTTTCTTACTCTATACGGGTATATGGCCTTATGCATCTTAACCTTTGTAGTAATCTTTTCCCGTCAAACAATTAAATCCTACAAAAGAAAAAGAAGAGTTTAATCAACCGCGACAAAGCACATAACAAAAGCAATCGTGGGTTTGAGCCGGCAAGCAAACTCCTTGACGCATTTTACTTTACAGCTCAACGCCTTGGTATTATAATACTTTTATATGCCGGGGAGGTAATAAGTATGATAAGAGAAAAAATTGGTTTAGTGATATTTTTTTGTTTAGGTTTAATAATGGGTTTAATTTTGAATTTTAATATATTCGCGTCTGAAAACATTCAGGAGCTTGAAGATGCCGCGGTTACTGAGGAGCTTGTAAAAATCAATGTAAAACTTGATACAGTTTTAGATAATCAGGAGCTTATGGCTAAAGAATTAAAGCGAATTTTCGCAAGAATCCACTAAAAAAATGACTTTTTGAGAACACTCGCATAATACGATTTTAAAAACACAGATAAGGTGAAAAAATGGTAAATCAAACACTTATATTAATAAAGCCCGACGGTTTAAAAAAATCTCTTACAGGAAACATTCTTACCAGGCTCTCTGAAACTAAGTTGGAAATTGTGGCTTCTCGAATTGTAAGGGTTTCCAGAGAGTTAGGTGAAGCGCATTATTCTCACATGAAGGACAAACCCTTTTTTGATGAGCTAATACACTATATAATGGGCGAATTACATGATAGGCGCAAGGTAATGGCGATGGTTTACTGGGGTGATGACGCTATTCAAAAAGTTAGAGATTTGTGCGGCGTGACAAATCCGGAAGAGGCTGATCCGGTATCTATAAGAGGGGCTTACGGAAGAATAACAACGGCCGGTGTTTATGAAAATGTTATTCATACAAGTGCTAATTTAGAAGATGCCGAGAAAGAGATAAAACTCTGGTTTGAGCCCGATGAAATTATTGTTGATATTTATCCTACAAAAGAAGTTGTAGAAAATAATATTAAAAAAAGAATCTGGGTTTAAAATCGCTAATTTCCGGATTGCGTAACCTCAAAAAAGTGAAAAATAATAAAAATTTTTTTGATTATATTGGCCTTGTTACAGAATTGGGTTTATCTGTTGTTGTATCTATATTAATCGGATTATTTGCCGGCCTCTGGCTCGATAGGAAATTCGGTTTCAAGGGTTTTTTTACAATAATTTTACTTATTTTTGGGGTAATAGGCGGATTTATTGCCGCTTATAAACTTATTAAGGAGCTTGACAATAAATAATGGAATGCGTTAAAGAAATGGAATTAAGAGTTCTAAAAATGGCCGCTATTATAGCTTTTATACTAGCTGTTATTAGCCTGCTGATAGATAATTATCTAGCCGCGGGTGTTGTGGCGGGTTTTTTTATGGGAGTTTTTTATTTTAAAATATTGGTTTTTTCGGTTAGCCGCTTAATGGATAGCGGTAATTTCGGCAAGGTGAAGATGAAAAGCATTTTTGGATGTTTGTCGAGATTTTTAATTTTAGGGATTTTTTTCTGGTTGGCAACCTTTAAGGGTAGTATCTTTTTTGCCGGTACCGTCGTTGGTTTTTTTAGTCTCAAAATCTCTATTTTCTATTTGGGGATTAAAAAAGGACTTTTATGCAAGACTTAGTTGCTTTAAATGTCTACAGTTTTAATATCCCTTATCTAAACATTATGGTGGATATTAATCCGGTTACGATTATAACTACCTGGGTTATTATAATTGTGATTTTTATTTTGGCCAAAATTTCAGTATCTAAATTATCTATGGTGCCGAGACGGGCTCAGGCGGCAGCTGAAGGCCTGTACGCCTGGTTTGGTGAGACCCTGGAAGAGTCTATGGGAGAGGCGGGAAGAAAATTCATACCTTTTATAGCTACACTTTTCATTTTTGTTTTGTTTTGCAATTGGTCTTCTCTAATCCCTAATGTAAAATCACCGACAAGCGACATGAATACCTGCTTCGCTCTCGGCATTCTGGTTTTGATTGTTTCTCATGGTTATGCTATAAGGAAAAAAGGGTTAAAGGGATATCTTAAGGCCTATTTTCAGCCGACACCTTTATTGTTTTTTTCAAATGTTATTTCAGAGATAAGTAAAGTTCTTTCGCACAGTTTGCGTTTATTTGGAAATCTATTTGCAGGCGGCTTACTTATTGCCCTGGTGCCTATCTTATGTGTGCAGCTTTTTAAATGGTGGGGCGTACCTCTGGGTATTGTAGCTATGCCGCTTTTAAACGCTTTTTTTGGTCTTTTTTTGGGCGGTGTCCAGGCATTGGTTTTTACATTGCTGGCCGCGGCATATATTAATGTTGTTAGTGAATAAGACAAAATACCCATTGCTTAAACAAAGCACTTATACAAGCACAAGGTAAAGTTCTCCCCGTAGGGGATAATTTACCTTTAAGCTTCGGAGTTAACATAAATAAGGAA
>CBDUVS010000120.1:0-3286 GCA_965370735.1 uncultured bacterium
TTAACCAGCTTTACCAGTTTCGAAAAACCATTTTCATCAGTCGCGGCAACTTCTGCCAACATTTTCCTATTTAGGACAATTTTCGCTTTTGTCAGCCCATTAATAAATCTTGAGTAACCAATGGAACGCAGTTTGCAAGCTGCCGTAATTCTGATTATCCAGAGAGCCCTGTATTCTCTTTTCTTCACCTTGCGGTCTCGATAAGCGTAGGCAAGAGCCCTATTGAGTGTCTCTTTAGCGGTGGCAATGAGTTTGCTGCGTCCGCCTCGAGCACCTTTTACCGCCCTAAGCGCCCTCTTTTTTCTCTTCTTTGACGCGGGCGCGTGTTTAACTTTTGGCATAATATAATTCCTCCTTAAAAATTTTAATTAACCATAGGGCAACAACTGCTTTAATCTTTTTTCGTCACTCTTGTCGACCATGCCTGATTTTCTCAAACTTCTTTTTCTTTTTCTGCTCTTTTTACTTAATATGTGGCTGCTGCCGGCTTTATTGCGTTTAATCTTACCGCTTTTGGTTACTTTGAAACGCTTAGCCGTCCCTTTATTTGTTTTAAGTTTTGGCATTTAGTTATCCTTCCTTTTAATGAGCACATAATTTATGACATACAAAGGATGACATAAATTATTTGTGCGAATTAACTCCGAAGCTTAAAGGTAAATTGTCCCTTGCGGGGAGAATTTTACCTTTGTTTAAGCAAGGGGCCTATTACCTTCCTTTACTAAATAGACTGCTTTGTTTTCGGGTCAATAAACATTATAATAGTCTTGCCCATCTGCTTGGGTTCTTTAGCGAGTTCACCATATTGATTGGTGTCACTAATAAATCTATCTAAAAGTTGTTTGCCAATTTCAGGATGAGTCACTTCTCTACCGCGGTAACGTAAACTTACCTTGACTCTTTCTTCCTTTTTTAAAAATTTAATCGCTTTGGCCAGTTTAACCTGATAATCGTGTTCTTCAATTTTTGGCTTAAACTTAATTTCTTTTATTTCAATGATTTTTTGTTTTTTCTTCGCTTCTTTTGCCCTTTTGGACTGTTCATATTTATACTTGGAATAATCCATTATACGGCACACCGGCGGGTCAGCCGAGGGAGCAACCTCAACGAGATCAAGTTCTACATCCCGCGCCTTTTTGAGAGCATCTTCAATAGAAAGGATACCGATCTGCTCCGCCTCTTTACCTACAACTCTTACTTTTTTAGCTCTTATGAACTGATTTATTCTCGCGTCACTAGAAATAGACCTCTCACCTCCTGTTCAGTAAATCCCCGGTCAATATTTTTACAAATTCATCTAAATCAATGCTGCCCAAATCACCTTTTTTCAGCGATCTGACTGAAAGGGTGTTATTTCGCATTTCCCGATCACCCAAAATTATCATATAGGGAATTTTTTCCTGTTGCGCTTTTCTTATTTTATTACCTAAAGTCACATTATTTAAGTCAACTTCGACTCTATATCCGGCAACTAATTTATCACTAATTTCCAAAGCGAATTCCTGAGACCTTGAGGTAACAGGAAGTATCTTCACCTGCACCGGAGCCAACCATAGGGGCATAGCAAAATCATAATGCTCCAACAATACACCTATAAAACGCTCAATACTGCCTAAGATTACCCTGTGCAGCATAACCGGGCGCCGCTTCTTACCTTGATTATCAATGTATGATAAGTCAAACCGTTCGGGCAGGGCAAAATCACACTGAATAGTCGCGCACTGCCAGGGCCGCCCCAAAGCGTCTTTAATTTTAATATCTATCTTAGGCCCGTAAAAAGCACCATCTTTTTCGTTAATCTCAAATTTTTCACCCTCGGCCTCTAAAGATTGAATTAATATTTTTTCAGCATCATCCCAATCTTTCTCTGAACCGATATACTTTTCAGGGCGAGTGCTAAGCTCATACTCATAATCAGTAAACCCAAAATTAGCCATAACGGCTTTAACAAATTTAATTACCCCTACTATCTCCTCTTGGAGCTGGCTTCGCGTACAAAATATATGCGCGTCATCCTGCGTAAAGCCTCTCAATCTAAGTAGTCCGTGTAAAACCCCGGATTTTTCATGTCTATAGACAGTTCCCAGTTCAAAAAATCTAATCGGTAAATCATTATAACTTCTTATTTTTGACGCGTAAACTAAAATATGCGCGGGGCAGTTCATGGGTTTAACCACATACTCTTGCCCTTGCACATCAAAGAAATACATATTTTCTCTATAAAAATCAGCATGCCCGGAAGTTTTCCAAATGTCCGACTTCATTATATGAGGCCCCAAAACCATCTGATAGCCTCGTTTGAGATGTTCATTCTTTAAATAATCTACAATCAGGCTTCTTAATAAAGCTCCCTTAGGATGATAAACCACTAAACCCGGGCCAAGTTCCCGGTGCATACTAAAATAACCCAGAGAAAATCCCTTTCTATGGTCTCTTTTTTTTGCTTCCTCAAGCCTCTGTAAATAATCCTCTAAATCTTTTTTAGTTTCAAAGGCTGTGCCGTATACCCTGGTGAGCTGCGGATTCTTTTCACTGCCCCTCCAATAAGCCCCGGCCACACTTAAAAGTTTAAAATATTTTATTTCACCGGTTGAATTAAGATGAGGCCCTTTACAAAGATCAACAAAATCACCATTTTTATATATTGAAATACTATTATCTTCAAGCTCATCAATCAATTCTAATTTATACGGCTCTCTCAGCTCTTCAAAAAGCCTTTTAGCTTCGTCTTTAGAAATTGCTTCTTTTTCAAACTTATAATTCCGCTTTACTATTTCACGCATTTTCTTTTCAATGCGAGGTAAATCGTCTTCTTTTATGGGCTCATCAAGGTCAAAGTCATAATAAAAACCATTCTCAATAGACGGCCCAATTCCCAGCTTAGCATTTTTATAAATACTCTTTACAGCCTGTGCTAAAACATGAGAAGCGCTATGTCTAAGTGTATCTAAGTTCATGGCCTATTTCCTTGATTAGGATTAAGAATTAAGACGCTTATTTCATTCACTTTAAGAATTAAAACACAAGTACAAAGTCACCAGTCACAAGTCATAAGTCACAAGTAAAAAAGCAAAAACAAGAAACAAGATGCAAGTATAAAATCACAAGTCACACGTCACCAGACACAAGTCATACCCTTTCGGGCACAGGCAAACAATATTCAAACTTCAATAATCAATCATCAAACAGCGGCTATTCTTGTTTGGTTATTCGAATTTGGTCATTGGTTATTATTTGGTTATTGTATCTTGGTTATTGTTTCTTTACACGCTATTTGCCCTTAGCC
>CBDUVS010000121.1:0-3210 GCA_965370735.1 uncultured bacterium
ATAATAACCAATGACCAAATTCGAATAACCAAACAAAAGCCAAGTACAAAGTTACAAGTTGCAAGCAAAAAAGCAAAAGAACAAAAAAGTAAAAAAATAGAGCGAAAGAACACAAACGGCTTAATCCTTAGAGCTCGCTATCAATTTATTACTGGTGAGCGTCTTAATCCTTAAGCCTATTCTTTTGATGGTTATTTAGATACTTTCCAAAGCATGACGATACCGGCGACTGAAAATATTATGTTAGCCAACCAGCTTGATATGAAAGGCGGTAAGAATCCAGCCTTACCCATGGCAACGCTGGTAATTAAGGTTACGTAATAGAAGAAACTTATTCCCAAACCTATACCTATATACATGAAAGTTCCACTTTTATTTTTTAAGAGAGCAAAAGGAAGGCCAATTAAGATAATGACAAAACTTACAAAAGAGAATGAAACTTTATTATATAAATCAATAAGTATACTTGTTGGAGCGCGATTATTTTTAACTAGTTTTTTAGCATAACGGTAAAGTTCAAAAACGCTCATGAATTGCGTTTGATTTTTTGAACGGGCAAAATCTTTAGGTTTCTCATTAGGCGGCCAAACCTTTTCTTTAAAGTAAGCCGGAGTCCCTTTTCTGGCACCGGTTTCAGTTAACCTATAAATAGTACAGTTATATAATATCCATTTATTATTAATATATTTAGCGCTGTCAGCCGTAATCCTGGCAGTTAGATCTCCGCGGTCATCATGTTGTAGAATTATTAAACCTTCCAGAGTTTCAGTTTTAGTGTTATAACTTTTCGCGTAATATATCCGATAATCAAGGCCATATAAAGTTACATCTTTTATGACTTCCAGCCGTTCGTTTTTTCCCGGTTTTTCAATTTGCTCATTTTTTATAGTGATGTATTTTTGATAAGCATTAGGGACATATTCATTATCTACGATAAATGATAAAAGGCTTATAATCAAACCCATAAATAAGTAGGGCGCGATGATTGAAAATGTACTTATACCCCCCGCTTTCATAGCGATGATTTCATTTTGCCGGTTTAATGTTCCCAGGCTATAGAGAGTAGCTAAAAGAGCTGATATAGGGGTTACAATGGTAAAAATTGATGGAAGAAAAGCGGCATAATACTGCAGTAAAACCTTCACACTTACCTGTTGTTCGATAATATCGTTTAAATTGGCAAAAAGGTCGATTATTATAAACAGAAAAAGGAAAAGAGTGAGGCAGAATAAAAAAACGGGTATAAATTCCTTGAAGATATGTTTATCTATAAGTTTCATCTATTTTTTATCTTTCAACCGTTTTTACAACCAGTATTAAGCCCGTGATAATCAGTACTATATTTGGCAGCCAGGTGCCTATCACAGGTGGGAGAAAGCCTCTGCCGGCCATAGCACTTCCGGCAGCTAAAAGTATATAATAAAATATAATGATAATCAGCCCTATCGCAAAGCCCGCCAGCTTAGAACCTTTTTTTGTTTTAATAGCCAGGGGAAGGGCGATGATTACAAAAGCTAAATTAGCAAAGGCCAATGAAACCTTTTTGTGAACCTCAATAACGAGTTCTGTGGGGTTGACGTTGAATTTTTTCAAATTCGCGATCTTGATTTTCAACTCTTTGATATTCATGTCTTTAGGTTTTTTCTGAATTTTAGACGGCTGTGTTTTGGAAAGATCAAGAGTTATATAGTATGTTTTGAATTTAAGTTGATAAAAATCATTCGGGTTATCCGAGTCCGGTTCGTCAGAACTACCATCAATCAGTTTAAGTTTTATAATATTCTTATTTTTTACGGGTAGAAATTTACCTTCGCGGGCGACAATTGTTCTGGGAGGTTTATCCGGCCTGGTTTCAAATATTTTTATACCTTTCAATTCATTTTTTTTAACGCTATCTACAAAAACAATATGGTTATCAAAATGGATAAATGTTCCATCATCAATACAGCTTACCGGATTTGAAGCGGCTATTTTCATTAAGATAAGCCGGGAAGCAAAGTGGGCGGCGGTAGCTATGCGATCATTTAAGACTACGGAAAATAAGCTGAAAATTATACCAACTACAATAATTGGATAAATTATCCTGTAAAGGCTAAAGCCGCTGGCTGTCATCGCCAGTATTTCATTATCAGAAGATATGCGCCCGAAGCTGAGCAGGATAGCCATCAGTAATGATATTGGCAGGGCATATCTTAATAAATAGGGAATCCAGGTACCGAATAATTTTAAGATATCAAGAAAAGATACACCGGGAGCTATAACTTTGTCCGCCTGATGAATAAGATTAGCTACAAGCATGATAAACATCAAAACAGACAATGAAAGTATGAAAGGCCCGCCTACTTCTTTTAGAACGTAATTTCTAAGTATTCTCATTATTAACTTCCACCCGCCAGAGCCAGGGCTAAAACACTGCAAGCTCCTGCTTGTTTAAGGCAGCCGGCGCATTCATTTAAAGTTGAACCGGTTGTCAACACGTCATCAATTATTAAAATACATTTATCTTTTAGTAAATTATTTCTTTTAATCTTAAACGCGCCCGTTAAATTTGACAGTCTTTCGCGGCCGCTAACTTCAATCTGGGGCCTTGTTGATTTAACTTTCAAGAGTATTTTATCTAATATTTTAACGTTAAAGCGCGCGGCTATTTTTCGAGCGATTAATTCTGATTGGTTAAAATCGCGCTGTTTTTTCTTTCGCCTATCAAGAGGGACGTAAGTTATGTAATCGACCTCATCTAAATCAATAAACTTTTCCGCGAAATTACAACAGATACCCGCCGCGAAATTTATAAGACCCAACTTATTGCTGTATTTAATGTTATGAATCAAAGTTCTTATAGCCCCTTGATAATTGCACGCGATCCAAGTTCTGTCTACGTGTGACAAATTTTGATGCTGATGGTTACAGGAGTATTTATTAGTTTGAAGCGGCCTGCCGCATTTTTCGCAAAAAGGAGGCAGGTTTATTTTAATCTCTTGTTTGCAGTTAAGGCAGATGCTGTTTGCGGCGTTATGATGAAGCGCCGTATTGCACACTTGACACTTAAAAGGGTATATTAAATTAATAAAGGCTTTATATAACGAAAATACCATTGAAAATAACTATAACATCAACCATAAAGTTTGTCAATCATACATATTTATAAGACGGTTTCAGGAGTTTAAAAGATTAAAAAGGTGATTTTTGTTATAAAATTGATGAAATATG
>CBDUVS010000122.1:0-3146 GCA_965370735.1 uncultured bacterium
AGGGTATGACTTTGCACTTGTGTGCTGATATTAAGAAAAGAGCACTTAAAAAATACTCTTTAAGCGCTCTTTTAATTAACCGTTCAATGTTAATGCCTGTAAAGACCTGCATTAGCTTTAAACACTTGTATTAACGGAACCGTCAGCTCTAAGCTCATAGTTAGTTGCTTTCGTACCACCTCCAGCAGTGCTATCATCAGTAACTAATACAGTGCTTGCATTCAGGCTATAAAGATCAGAATCAGCCTCATTGAAAGTGAAGGGGTTATCATCAATATTCTTATTGATATTTCCTATACCCTCAATATACTTGGGATCCAGTGCAGCTAAAGTAGTGGGTAAAGTCCCGTTGCTATTCTTAGCGTGGGCATACAAAGCAATGCCTATTTGACGTAAATTACTGGCTACTTCAGTCTTTAAAGCTTCCTGACGAGCTGTAAATACACCCGGAAGTAACAGGCTTAACAAAATACCTATAATAACCATAACTATCATTAATTCTACGAGTGTAAAACCTTTTTTGTTTTTCATCTTCTCCACCTCCTTCTTTTTACCGAATTTTCTATTTATGTTCTTCAACGTGAGTATCTATATAAACCGACATATTACAGTGACGGCAGTAAACTATAGCCGCGCCGGCATCAATATTATTAATCCTTTTCCCCTTAGCTAAAAACTCATAATTTTCAATAGAATCTCTAAAAGGGCATTTAAAAGCGTCTAAATTGCTTACGTACCCCTCTTCAAGCAAGGCGTTAAAATCTTCGGGAAAATATTCATGGCTCATAGCCCAAGCGTTTAAAACCTGAGAAACTTGCCTGAGATTATTAGCGCATTGAGTTCTCACCGCTTGCTTACTAACCCCGAAGATAGCGGGTAGCATAAGACCTAAAACAATAAATATAACAGAGAGCGACATCAGCAGTTCAACTAAAGTATAACTTCTATCTATCGGGCGCTCCATCAACACCCTTTTTTTATCCAATTTTCCCACCCTTTTTTACTTAAATAAATTATACCATACATTAAGGGACTTGTCAATTAAGTATTGTGATAGATAACTTTTTGATTTATCTTTTAACCTCTTGATATTAAAAGAGTTATCTATTATATAATACGTGTTATTTGTTTCACCGAAGCAAGTTGATTTTCTCCCCTTTTTATTAGCTACTATTATATCCAACCCCTTACTTTTAAGCTTCTTTTTGGCATTTTTATACAGATTATGGGTTTCTAAAGCGAATCCAATAAAAATTTTACCTTTTTTATATGGTTTAAGGCATTTTAAGATATCCGGATTTTTTACAAGCTGAAGAGTTGGTTTATGAGTATCCTTTTTAATTTTCTTTAGTTGAGCTTTTTTTGGACGAAAATCGGAAACAGCCGCGGCCATTATAAGACAATCGGCCCATTTTATATTGTCTTTTAAAGCCTTAAGCATATCTTTAGCGGTAATTACATCAATACTCTTAATACCGGCCGGTTTTTTAAAGGCTGCCGGGCCGCTCACTAAAATAACCTTATGCCCTCTCCTTTTTGCCGCCAGGGCCATTTCATAACCCAAATAGCCCGTAGAATAATTGGAAATATACCTTATAGGATCTATAAGTTCTCTGGTAGGACCGGCGGAAATCAAAAATTTAAGGCTTTTTTTACCTGTCATATTAAAGCTGTTTAAGACTTTTAAAAATCCGGTTAACTTCCTGCAGATGCCCCATAGCTAATTTTTGATTCAGAAGTCTACCTCTTATGGGGCCTGAAAATTTGTACCCCTTTTTTTTAAGCGCGGTTATGTTCTCAGCGGTAACCTTCTTTTTGTACATATCTTCATGCATAGCGGGGCAAATAAGCACTTTTGCCTGAGTTGATAAAACGCTCAGGGAAACGATATCATCACACAAACCAGCGCGTAATTTAGCTATCATATGAGCCGTTGCCGGAGCTATAACCATTTTATCGGCCCAATTAGCTAATTTGATATGATTAGGGTCATAACTACCGTTAGTTGAAAAAATATCCGTGTAAACCCTATTTTGAGAAAGGAAACTAAATAACTCCGGCTGAATAAGTTTCGCCGCCTCCTGAGTCATCAGGCAAATTACATTAAAGTTATTTTTCCTTAAAAGGCGGACTAATTCACATATTTTGTAAATAGCTATGCCGCCGCAAACACCGACAATTATATTATTTTTTTTATTCACAACAAATATACCTCCGGAAAAACTATCGCTTATAAACTATTTTACCGGCTAGAATTTCTTCCAGGGCAATAGTCGCGTACTTTGCCTGAGGATTATCCTCCTCAATTAAAGGCGGAGCTCCTTCATTTAACTGCAGCGCTCTCCTTGAGGCAAGATTAACTAATTTAAAAAGGCTATTGGTTTTTTTTATGAGATCTTCAACTGGGACATCTACCATTCTTACTCCTTCTCTAAACGTTTTTTAATTACTTTCTTTAGTTCATAGAACGCGGTTTCTAAATCATCATTTATAATCGTATAATCATATATATCTAATTTCGCGATTTCATCTTTAGCCGTTTCTAATCTTTTATTAATCTCTTCAGCGGAGTTCGTTAATCTTCTCTCAAGCCGCCTTTTTAAAATATCGAGACTGGAGGTTTTGATAAAAATTAGAATAGCCTCCGGAAATATCTTTTTTACCTGCTCGGCCCCTTGCACATCAATACTTAACACTACATTTTCGCCTTCTTCTATGGTATTGATAATTTTAGACTTCGGTGTCCCGTAAAAATTACCGAAAACTTCCGCCCACTCAAGAAATTTCCCCTCGTCTCTTTGTTTTTCAAATTCATCTTTGGTAAGAAAGATATAATCTTTATGATTTTCTTCCGTTGCTCTTGGCGCTCGCGTTGTAGCCGAAACCGACTTAATCAGGCTTAGTTCAGAATTCAAAAGCATCTTCTCGAGAGTTGTTTTCCCCGCTCCCGAAGGAGCCGATATAATAAAAAGTTTGCCTTTTTTGCCCATATATATTTTTGCTTCTTGGTTATTGTTTTTTATACGCTCTATGCTAATAAATATCCGCTCTACGCTTTTTGTTATTTGCTCTTATGACTTATGACTTTATACTTGCCTTTTAGTTTGATTATTCGAATTTGGTCATTGGTTATTATTTGGTTATTG
>CBDUVS010000123.1:0-3114 GCA_965370735.1 uncultured bacterium
AAGCTTAAAGGCCGCTCTAAAAGAAAAAGATTTGAAAAAAGCTATGGACATGACGGAAGCACAAGCGAATTGCCTTTCAGAAGTTATTATGGCCGGCCTAAAAAAAACGGGACAAAGTTTAAAAACTGTACAAGATTGTATGATGGAGGCTGGAGTTAAAGCTATCTCAAGCGTCGAGCAGAAGATAAATTACCTTTCCGCTATTGCCGCTATCGCTCCTATGTTAGGCCTTTTGGGAACGGTATTAGGTATGATTCAGGCTTTTAATGTAATTGCTTATGAAGCCGGCCTGGGCAAACCGACAGCTTTAGCCGGCGGCATTGCCCAGGCTATGATTACTACAGCTTTTGGTTTAATAGTCGCTATACCCGCGATGAGTTTTCATTTCTATTTTAAGGGAGTTATGGATAAAATTTTATCTGAGATAGAAAATGTTGCTACGGATGTCAGTCTTTTCCTGGGTAAAAGGGGATAATAATTATATGAAATTTGTAAGAAAAAATGAAAAAAAGCCTTCATTTCAAATGGTATCTATGATAGATATCGTTTTCCTATTGCTGGTTTTTTTCATGAGTATATCTACTTTTCACCAGCTTGAATCAGAGAAAGATATAAAATTACCTGTAGCCGATAAGTCAAGGTCTCAAGATGAGGCACCGCAAAATTTGATTATTAACATAAGGAAAGATGGCGCAGTTGTTATTAATCAAAATACTTATCATCCCAGGCAGATAGTTTCCATATTATCAAGTTTGCCGCCGGAACACGCCCGGCAGGCGGTTATTATAAGAGCGGATAAGGGCGTGCGCCATGGTAGAGTATCTGAGGTTTTAAGCGCTTGCGCGGCGGCGGGAGTTTGGGATATTTCTTTCGCGGCTTATCAAGAAGAACCGAAACGTTAGGATTGCCGTATGAAACTTAGGAAAAGACAAGATGAAGAAGCTGACATTCAGATGTCAGCCATGATTGATATAGTTTTTCTGCTGTTGATTTTCTTTATGTGCGCGACCAGTTTTTTCGTTGCCGAATCGCAACTTAATGTTAATTTGCCTTCTTCGATTAGTTCTTCAGATTCTTCGCGTATCGCGGTAGATGTAATTATAAATGTTATGTTTGATGGTAGTATCCTGGTAAACGGAAAAAAATTTGATAACCCTGATTCTAAAGAATTACCTCAATTAAGGCAAATTCTTTATAATCTTTCAGAGAGTTTTGATGACCAGCCGGTCATAATCAGCGGTGACTGGAATGTTCCTCATGAGAGAATAATAGATGTGCTTAATGCCTGCGCGGCGACTAATATAAAAACTGTTTCTTTTTTAATCCCTGAAAAAATCATAGATAAAATGGGCAAAGCTAAATGAATATACTCGATATATTTAAAAAACGCGAAAAACCAGTTCCTTTAATAATTGCCATATGTGTTCATATAGCTATTTTAGCTTTTTTAGCCAATATAATTATCGCGCAACCAAGTGTAAGAAAAGTATTATTCAAAAGTAAAATTGTAAGTACGGCAGACATAAACGCAAGTCCCGTAAGGCCTATGCAGGAAATACCTGTTGTTTCAAAAAAGGCTTCCACGCTTGTTAAGGAGCCGGCTACCATGAGTAAAAAAGTGCTTACTGTCAATAGAGCACTTGATGTACCCGCTATGAGTAAGAATCTTGATATTAGGCTGGATGATTTACAGGCTGATTTGGATTTAAGCAGCATAGCGGAAACCAGCATAAATCAATCGTTAAACCAAAAGTTGAATTTCAAAGTTAAAGCCCAGATTTCAGGTAAGGGTAAACACATAAAAGGGAGGTTTGTTTTCCCCGTATCCATGTATTCGGATTGGGATAATGACCCCACAACTATCCCAAACCTGATGAACGAGGTTGGAAGGCGGACCAGTATTGAGGTTTTTGTTGAAGAGCAGAAAATTGATTTCAATAATAAACAACAAATGTTTAGCTATCCTATGATATATTTGAATGGCCATCAAGATTTTCGCTGGACACCCAAGGAAGTGAAAAATTTAAGAGAGTATTTGACGAAGGGAGGATTTCTTTTCGTAATTAATGATAACGCGTTTAAAGGGCCCTTTGAAGACGCCCTTTTTAGGGAGACGAGAAAGATGTTTCCCAATCATCTATATACTAAAGTTCCTTTAAAACATTCTATATACCGTATTTTTTATAGTTTTAAGGGCACAAATTTGCCGGACGCGCTTTATAAAGATATTCCCATGGAGGGTTATGCTATATATTACAAAGGGAGAATGGTTATTTATTATTTGGCTTCCGGCGATGCTTGTGATGCCTGGGCAGAAGCTGATTCTTCTAAATGGCCGGGGACTATAGCAAGTAGTAGTCACAACTATGCTTATCAGTCCGGCGAACCCGGAGTGACCCATGGCGGAGCCGGGCGGCAAGGTATAGAAAACGCTTTTAAACTAGGCGTAAATGTAGTTGTTTATGTCCTCTCAAATATGTAAGCTTTTATGTTAAATCTTACCAAAGAAGAAAAAATCGCCCTTTTATTTTTAATTACTTGTTTCACAGTGGGTATTCTTATTTCTCACCTTAAACAATGTCATCTTTTAGGTTTTATTAATTCTAAAAGTGAATTAGGACAAACCGCCGCCCCAGAGAATATAGAGAGACATATGAAACAAGTAAAGATGGTGAATATTAATACCGCTTCTAAAGAAGAATTAACGTTTTTGCCGTACATAGGTACGTCGACAGCTGAGAAAATAATTATGTATCGTAAAGAGCACGGCTTTTTTAGTTCATTAAATGATTTAAAAGCGGTAAAGGGGATAGGTGATAAAAAAGTAGAAAAGCTGAAGGAGTTTGTTATTTTTTAATATGATAAAAGAGACTAAAAAAGATTTAAAAAAAATAAATAGGCCTTTTTTCTTTATAGGCCTATTTTTAATTATAGGTATTGCCGCGGGGTGTTATTTATCAGTAAACATTCTACTATTATACGTGCTATGTTCAGCTTTTTTAGTTTTGTCTGTTCTGTTTATTAATACACGCTTTTTTTATTTATTTTTTGTGATTTTATGTATCGTCATGGGTATATTGAGATATGGCGCGGCCGATATTGTCGCGGATGATA
>CBDUVS010000124.1:0-3095 GCA_965370735.1 uncultured bacterium
AAAGTTCAAGGTATGTTTTAAGGTTAGGGCGATAGGTAGACCGGCAAAAGAAAAGCAAGAAATAAAATAGGTGTGACCCCTTTCTGAAAAAAAAGAGCTTACTTTCTGAAAAAAAAGAGCTTAAAAAAGGATTTAAAGAAAAAGATTGTTATCGTTTTGCGCATGAGTTCCTTTGTGTGTAATAAAACCAAGTAAAAGCTTGATGTATAATTTAGTTGACAAATAGAGGAAAATAGGGGATGCTATATATAGTAGTAAATGAGGGAATTGAAGTTTTAGTCTGCAAGTGAACAAAAGTTTCGTGTTGCGATTTTTTATTTCTGCCGTTATTTACTAAAATTTGAGAAGAAGGAGGTGTAGTAGATAATGGCAACAGGAAAAGTTAAATGGTTCAGCGACCAAAAAGGTTATGGCTTTATAACGCCGGATGACGGAAGCAAAGATTGTTTTGTTCACCACAGTGTAATTCAGGGTGATGGCTTCAAGAGTTTAGGCGAAGGCCAAGCAGTCGAATTCGAAGTTGAAGACGGCCCTAAAGGTCCACAGGCCACAAAAGTAACAAAAATATAATCTAAAAAGCAAATAAGGCCCGGTGAATTATAGCCGGGCCTTATTTATTTGTGCTCCGCCTGTTCTTTACAGCTCAAAGAGTGAAAGAGAAAAGGGATATTAGAAGGCACGATTTAATAATAGGGTGTATTGAATGGGATATAGAGAAATTTTATTAAAGCTACCCACTGATTATGTTGAGGGTGAGCTCAGAAAAAAAATCGAAAGTGAACTTAAGACAAAAGAGTTCTTATATCAGATTAAAAGAAAAAGCCTTGATGCCAGAAGAAAAGGCAATATTCACTGGCAAATTCTGGTTTCGGCCTCATCAGAACAAATTAAGGGAGAGGTTCCCGCCGCACCCCCGCCGTTAAATATTTCGTATCGAAAAAGAGCAGAGAAAGTTCTGGTTGTTGGAAGCGGCCCCGCCGGATTCTTTTCGGCATTCGTGCTTCAAAAAGCGGGTTTTAGTACAACGTTGATAGAGAGAGGCTCGGATGTTAAGAAAAGGGCCGAGGGAATCAGAGAGTTCGAGATGACCGGTGAGTTTAATTCTGTGAGTAATTATGCCTTTGGTGAGGGTGGCGCGGGAACATTCTCAGATGGGAAGCTTACTTCAAGATCCAAACATATTTTACAGGAAAGAGAGTTTATAATATCAAGCTATATTGATGCCGGCGCCCCCGAAGAGATAAGGTATATGGCACATCCTCATCTTGGAAGTGATAATCTCAAGAAACTTGTCAAAACGCTTAGAGAAGAGTTTTTGAATATTGGCGGGAAAGTATTTTTTGAGACACTGCTGGAAGATTTAAAGATTGAAAATGGAAGAGTATCTGAGGCGATAACAACTTCAGGTACATTCCCCGCCGATGAGTTTATTTTAGCGCCGGGCCATTCCGCCTATGAAACATATCGAATGTTAATTAAAAGGGGAGTTGAATTTCGCGCAAAAAATTTTGCCATAGGCTGTAGAATAGAACACCCTCAGGAAATTATTAACCAGGCTCAATGGGGACAAAAAAGCCTGCCGGGAGTCAAGGGTGCTGAGTATCGCCTGACATCAAGAGGTGACGGCGGTTTGCCGGTATATACATTTTGTATGTGCCCCGGCGGACGTGTTATTCCCGCCGCCGCCTATAAAGACACAAATATAGTAAACGGGATGAGTCTGTATAGCAGAGATGGTAAGTTCGCGAACGCGGCTTGTGTGGCGGGAGTTAATTTGGATAGGTTAAATGGTAAACCGACATCGCCTTTAGAAGCTCTCGAGTGGCTGGGAAGCCTTGAAGAGAGGTTTTATAAATATTCAGACGGTTATAAGGCTCCGTCCTGCGGCATCAGGAATTTTATTAATAAAAAAGAGAGTTTGGCTATTGCTGAGACAAGCTATCCTTTGGGATTAAAGCCGGCGGCATTATGGGATTTACTGCCTGTTGAAGTAAGTAAAGCGATTAGACAAGGGCTCAAGGACTTTAGCAAAAAAATAAAAGGATTTGAAACAGGCACTATTATGGGGCTTGAGAGTAAGAGTTCGTCTCCCATTCAGGTTCTGCGGGAAGAAAACAGGCTCTCGGCCGGTTTTAAAAATCTTTATATAGCCGGAGAAGGCGGCGGCCGCGCCGGCGGGATAATATCAAGCGGGGCTGACGGTATAAAGGTGGCCATGGCCATCATAGAGAGGAATTAGTACATATTTTACTCATTTCACTTATAAATTCTTTCCTCCGCGACAATAAATTGCGGGGTTTTTATTTAGGTGTATAATAGTACAAAGTCACACGTACAAAGTCACAAGTCACAAGTCACAAGTCACAAGCAAAAAACAAGAAACAAGAAACAAAAAACAAGTAATAGGCGCGCATATGAAAGATAAAAATATAGTAGTTATAGGCGGCGGGCCGGCCGGGATGATGGCGGCCATCAGGGCTTCGCGGCTTAAATGGAACGTTATCTTAATTGAGAAAAACCCGGAGTTAGGCAAGAAGCTTCTTTTGACCGGTAAAGGGCGCTGTAATTTAACCAACGCTTCAGATTTAGAAAGTTTTATTAAGTATTTTTCAGGAAACGGTAAGTTTTTAAGGGACGCTTTTAAAGCTTTTTCTAATTTGGATTTAATGAACTTTTTTGAAAATAGGGGAGTAAAGCTAAAAACAGAAAGACAGCAGCGCGTTTTCCCTGTAAGTGATAAAGCCATGGATATTCTTGATGTTTTAAGAAGAGAGTTAAAGAAAAATAAAGTCAAAATACAGTACAATTTGGAAGTTGAAAATATTATTATTAGAAATAATAAGGTTGAAGGCATAGAAGTTAAAGGTAAAAAGAATATTTTATGTGACGCGATTATTTTAAGTACCGGAGGAGTTTCATATGTTTCTACGGGTTCTTCAGGTGAAGGTTTAAAGATGGCTGAGCAGTTAGGCCATAAGTTAATCAGCCTAAGGCCGGGGTTAATTGGGTTGATGACCAAAGACAAGTACCCCCGGCTTTTACAGGGCCTGCCTTTAAAAAACATTAGGATAACATTTTCTGATGGTAAGAAAAAA
>CBDUVS010000125.1:0-3089 GCA_965370735.1 uncultured bacterium
CCCCGCCTTAATTTTAAAAAACGAACACAACTCAAAAACTCTCTTAGCGTCATGAATGCCGGAAACAGTGGGTTCACTTACTACAACAGCATAATTAGCACCCGCGATTGAGGCAATGACCGGACAGCCGGTACCGGGAGCTCCATCATTCAGGGATAGTTTAATTGTCTTATCAGCTACTTTATCTCTCGCTATTTGCCTAATAAGGCTGACTAACTTGCCTGAGTTTTCTTCGGCCGCGTACAGTTTCGCGTGGATCATATCCCCAAAACGGCTTTTAGAAATATAAAGCTCTCCGTTAATAGCCTCTTTTAATTCAATAGCATCAGCCGGGCAGACTAAAGAGCAGGTATTGCATCCCTCACAATTTAAAGGCTCAATAAAAAACTTATCGTTCTCTTTTTTTACGGCTTCAAATTTACAAACTTCATAACACCTGCCGCAATTAATACATTTATGAGGATTGATTCGAGCTCTCTTTCCCCCCGAGAATAAATACCCCTCTCTCATTTCCGGAGACAGAAGAATGTGCAAGTCAGCGGCATCAACATCACAATCGGTTATAAGTAAATCACGAGCCAGACTCGCGAAAGCCCCCGTGATAGTTGTTTTGCCTGTGCCGCCTTTACCGCTTATAATCACAATTTCTTTATAATTGCTTCGGGAAGCTTCAACTTGGGCCGGTATAGCGGTAAGTTTGCTTTTAAAATTTCCCTTTTGAATATTAACCGGTGCCTGGGGGCTTATTCTCTTTTGAGCTCTATTAATAATTTTATCAGCAATTTCTATGAAAATATGCTTGTAAATTTCCAGATATTTAGAAACTATCTTCCCTTCTGAATATAATTCGGCCACCTGCCTATCATCCGGAATCTCGCCTATAATATTTAGATTTGCTTCTTTGCAATAATCTTGCAAATCATTATTTTTATAATCGGCCCTGTTTACTAAAATAACCGGTTCATGGCCCACCATACGGCACATATCAACGGAAAGCTTCAAATCGTTAATCCCAAAAGGGGTTGGATCAGTTACCAAAACCACTAAATCAACTTCAGATATAGCCTCAACTACCGGGCATGAAGTCCCGGGAGCCGTATCAATAAAATTTATGGCATCAGGGTCTATATATTTTTTAACTTTTTTAATCAGTCGCGGGGTCATTGCCCCTTCACCGGTTTTAAGTTCTCCGTAACTAATATTTACCTTACCGGCCTTACCTGTTTTAATATAGCCAATTTCTCTTTCCTTAAAAATAATGGCGTTTTCAGGACAAGCTATCTTGCAGGCCCCGCAGGCATGGCAAAGCTGTTTAAAAATAAGAATTTTATTTTTAACGGAAGCAATCGCGTTAAAAGCGCAGGCCTCAACACATTTTTTACAATCTGTACATTTCTCCGCGTCAACTCCAGCCGGCGCCATTATATTAATTTTTTCTTCTTTATTAAGTTCGGGCCGCAGAAATAAATAGCCGTTAGGTTCCTCGACATCACAATCCAAATAATTAACTTTATCGCCTTGATTTGATAAAACATAGGCGAGGTTGGTCGCTATAAAAGTTTTACCGGTACCGCCCTTTCCGCTCGAAATCGCTATATTCATGGACATCTTCCCATTCGCGCCGGTTTTAATTATCCGGCATTTTTTTTATAATTCTCTCTATTTTTCTGCCGCGAAAATGCTTACATCTTACTTGAAGCGTTCTGGGCCGCGATGATTAAAGGATATTTTGTGGGGGCCGCGGTCAGGCAGGGGTGAGTAGCCATCTGCAAAGTCTCAAATTCATTCAAGGAAACTCTTTGCTGTATGGCAACTCCGATAACATTTATCAGTTCACCGCAGCTCATGCCTCCGGCAACCTGTCCCCCTAAAATAATCCCCGATTGCTTTGAAAAGATAAGTTTAACTTTTACCTTACTTGCCTGAGGCATAGTCCCGGGATGTTTATCAACGCCCTCTACCAAGCCGGTTACAACTTCAAATCCTTCTCTTTTAGCGCTATCTTCGGTCATCCCCGCCGACCCTAAAACCAGGCCGTCGATACAGGTAGAATAAATAGCAATAGTCCCTTTATTTTCCCTGATTAACTTTAATTTGTATAAACTGGCACCGGCAATTCTGGCTTCAGCCGTGGCCGTTGAGGCAAGCAGGATCGCTGTTCCTTTGCGGGTAAAAAAATCTCTTTTGCCGGCGCAGTCGCCAACGGCAAAAATATCCGGCTCTGACGTCCTCATATACTCATCAACCCATATTCCCTTGTCTTTATTTACAACTATCCCCGCTTCCAGGGCTGTTTTGGTGTTAGGTGATGCTCCAATACCAAAAATAACGCAATCTACATCTATTTTTTTATTACCGGATAACTTAACTTCCTCAACCTTTTCTTCACCCAGAATCCCCTCTAACGTTACACCCGTCAACAACTTTACGCCCTTTTTTTCCAGCCTCTCCTTAACCGGAGTAGAAAATTCAGCGTCAAAAGACTGACTCAGAATGGAAGGCAGCATCTCCACCAAATATACGTTAAACTCTTTACGGCAGGACAGTTCGTCGGCAAACTCTACTCCGATAAAACCTCCCCCTACAATAAGCACGTTTTTAAACCCTTTTATTTTCTCAGCGAGTTTCTCTAAATATTCCATATCTTTATAGATGGCGAAAACGTTTTCTTTATCCGCTCCGGGGATAGGAGGAATAATGGGATCTGAGCCCATCGCTATTATTAGCTTGTCATACTGATATTCTTCTCCCTTTTTAGTCGTAACACATTTTTTATCAGGAGATATTTTTGTAACTTCATCAACTATTACCTCAACACTACTCTTTTCAAGAGGCGCGTTACCCATGGCATTTTCTTTAAGGTTTTTCAAACTGTAAAACATATAAGGTATGGCACAGGGAATAACTCCCTTATCTACCGACTTAATCAGCTTGACTTCCTTTTCCGGATAATACCTGCGGGCTGTAACAGCGCTTATAATGCCGGCCGGGCCCCCTCCAACAACCAAAACATCCGTCTTTTCCATCCTTTTGTCTCCTTAATGAGGGCATCATTTACAACAACGAAGTTGGTGTAAATGATAAGCCCG
>CBDUVS010000126.1:0-3025 GCA_965370735.1 uncultured bacterium
TTTTTCAATACGTTCAATTGCACCTCTTTGCTGTAACCTGTATAATACCTTTTGTGGGCTTTTTGTAGATAGATTGCTTATTTTTAATGCATCATCAAAAGTAAAGGCATTTCCTTTTTTTGCCAAAGGATTTAATAAATCAATTCTTCTCATTTCTTTACATAATACTCCCTTCATTTGTCCACTTTAATGTATCAAATTGAGACTTATTATGCAATAATATCATTGGTTCGTAATTTCAATAATTGAAATTGAGAAACATATAAAAAATATCATGTTTTTATTTTGTACAAAGGGTTGGGTAAATCCTGCTAAATGCTTAAATGTCTTTTTCATTATCCTATCACTTCCATAGCTTTATTAATTCTTCTAAGAGCTGTACTCAAATCAAAATTCTTGCGCTCTTCAGGTGCTAAAACGTCAGATAACTCTGTTTCAATACGTGAATTCATATCCTTAATTTCTTCATCTGACCTACCGAGATTCTTCTTGTATTTACCTAAATCTGTATCGGCGTCATCCTCTTGAAGTTTCTTTTTAAACAAGGTTATTACTTCTTTATTGGTTAAATCAAACTTATTACGCAGAACAAAGTCAATATCATAGAAATCCCGAGGAGCTATAATTTTTCTTATCGCACCTGCACGTAACTTTTCCGCTATAAGTTCATTTAAAGATAAGCAGTTAATTTGACCACCGTCAAAAAGTGGATCACCTGTAAATGGATGCAGAAAAACGTGCTGTACTGGACGTTTTTTTATCGTGTCAAGCGGATTAAATCTAAGCCCGATCTCTAATTTAATTTTTGCTTCTACCTTACGCAGTGCTGATTGGTACACAAAGTAAAATACATACTGCTTAGACTCATTACGTCCGGGATTGCCAGCATCGTCTAATCTCATACCAAACTGTTCAATGAATTTTTCAATTTTATCTTTAATCGGTTGGATACATTTACGTCTTTGACCGCGCGTAGCTTCATACTGTGGTAATATCATGCTAAAATCAAGATCCTCACTTAAACGATAATACACATAGTAAACCTTATTAAGACAAGTTCCTCCTTTAAAAACAAGATTTTCGGAAAGCTCATATATTCGTGAGAGAATCAAGGTTAAATAATAATCTTTTTCAATTAGAGGTAACAGAAAACCCTTTTTCTTTGATGCTCTTCCTAACGCTTTTATAAACTCATCTTTATTTTCGTGAATCATTGACTATAATTCTCCATTTTTTATTAAGGGTGCCTTTGCGCGAGCTGTTAAGAGAACCGACAGATGTCTTTTTTATGCTCTTTATGAGAGGCTTCAAAATATTTTCAGGAACTCCGGCATCATCAAGTATCAACCCAATACGCTTTCTGGTCTTAATATTGGGAAAACAAACTGCATATTTAACTAGCTTTTTTATATCACATTTATCACTTTTTACAATTTCTGCAAATATCTTGGAAGCGCTTATAATACCTCCAACAGGTTCATTAAAATAAATGAGATCTATTAGCGTCCTCTCTTTTGAGCTGATGTTCACTTCTCCATCTTTTACTTTTATTTTTTCTATCCCATACATACGATTTTCCATTATCTTTATAAATTTATAAGATAAACCGCAAATTATCTTATCCATACGCTTAGTGGTATTCAGAACATACACAGTTTGAAAAAGCTGTTCTGTAAATCCGTAATAGTTAAACATGGTCGAGTACCCGATATAGTAGTTTTTCTTTGGAAAGAAAAGCGGCGGGATAAGCAACTCATCTACACCCATTCCTTCGGGGCCTGCTTCAAGAGGCGAAAAAACATATACACCTGGTTTTATTGGTGAGAATATTTTTTTCTTTTTGAGTCTAAAAACAATTTGTTTTCTATCATCCGGTGAAAGATTAAATAATTGATCCATATCTCTCGCCGTAACAATAGCTTTTTTTTCATAGGTCAAACGAGCCACAATATTCGTCTCTATCGGCCCTAAAATCTTATATGTATTTTTAGGTTTCATAGGTTATCTCCCAAATAACTTACGGTGCTCTTTTTTACATTGATATTTTATCACACTAATTAGCAATGTCAAAATAAAGAACAAGAATAAGAGTCAGCCTGTTCACATTTATCTGTGCCCAGGGGACGGTTCTTTGTCACACATTAAGAGTTTATATTAACCTTATTAAACCGTTACCAGCGAGCAAAAAAATAACCTTTTTTAATTTTTCTATAACCTTATTTTAATACGACAAAAGGCCTATAAAATCCTGCTTTTTTGGGAAAATTGTTTTATTTTTATTCAGCTGTAATTATTATCCCCTCTTCTTTCCATTCTTCCCATTCGAGGTTGGTGAGTTCCGGTAGTTGAAGAAGGTCTTTTGGTTCTTTGAATCCTCCCAGTTCTTCTCTTAAGGTGATTATCTTCCGGGCGAGGGGTTCGCTTATCTGTAAGATACCGGTAAGTTCTCCTTGGGATGCGGAGTTGATATTTATTAGTTTATCTTCTGGTTTTGCAGGAGAGGTAGAAGTGGGTAAGAATTCTACTTTGGCTATTTTATATAATTGTCGGGTTCTTTCCGGACTGTATTTATTGGTCCATAGGTTTATGAATTGATTCTGAAATATTTTTATTATTTCCGGGTCGTCTATTACCATCAGATTTTCATCATTTCGGTTGTTAGCGGAAAAGGTCCAGTTGTAGGAGCCGGTAAGTAATAGGCGGTTGTCGATGATAGCGAATTTGTTGTGCATAATATAATTGTTAGTGCTGATTCTTGTTTTAATTCCCTTTTGCACCAGGAAACGGGATTGGCTGTATTTGTAATCAACCTGGTCTTGATCCAGATAGAGCCTTACCTTTACGCCTCGCTCATGTGCTTTTACAAGAGGAAGGGCGATTTCTCTATCGGTAAAAATGTACATGGCTATATTAATAAAGGCTTCTGCCTGATTAATATTTTTGATGATTTCTTTTTGAGGATTATCGTATAGGGAGAAGTAGACTTCGGTTTTGGCAAGAGTGGAAAGGCATAAAGTTAAGGTAA
>CBDUVS010000127.1:0-3017 GCA_965370735.1 uncultured bacterium
TCATTAAAAGGAGAGTGTATTTATGCAGCTTATTATTACCGGAAGACATTTTGATATTACCGAGGGGATAAAAGAACACATAAAAGAAAAAGTTGCTAAGTTTGAAAAATACCTCACGAAGATAATAGAGGTTCACGTTATTCTAGGTATAGAGCGCGAGAGGCAAATGGCTGAAATCGTTTTACATAGCTCTGATGTTAAATTGCTTGGGAAAGAGGAATCCGGCGATATGTATACTTCTATTGATGCTGCCGCAAGTAAAATCGAACATCAATTAAGGGATCGTAAGGAAAGGTTGAAGCACCACAAAAGAAAACCTCTTAAAGAAGATGAGAATTTACTTGAGTTGGAGGAACAGATTCCATTAATTATTGAAGATAAAAGAAGCTTTGATAAACCTATGAGTCCGGAAGAAGCGATGTTGGAGCTTGATGTTCAGGGGGTGGAATTTATCGTTTTTAAAGACAGTAGTGATGATAAAAGAAAAGTGCTTTATAAAAGACGTGATAATAATTATGGGCTAATTACGACTGAATGAGTTCAAGGAGGAACATTAATGAAAATATTAGATTTTTTAGATCAGAATGCTGTTAGCGCGAATTTAAAATCGACAGACAAAAAAGCAATTATAAATGAACTTGTGGATTTGCTGGTTGTCAGCGGCAAGGTAAAGAATGCTAACGAAATAATTAAAATACTTTTAGAGAGGGAGTCTTTGGGTTCAACGGGCATCGGCCAGGATATTGCCATTCCTCATGGAAAATCATCAAAAATTCCACAGATGATAGGAGCTATAGGGATATCTAAAAACGGTGTAGATTTTGAAGCTTTAGATGGTGAACCGGTCTATATATTTTTCTTACTTTTAGCGCCTGCTGATTCAGCAGGGCCCCACTTAAAAGCATTAGCCAGGATATCACGATTACTTAAAGATAAATATTTCCGTGATTCTTTAAAGAACGTGACAAGTGAAGAGGATCTTCTCGCGATAATCAGGCGCGAAGACGAAGTTAAGGAATAATTACGGAGTCAGATTATTATGAGTAAACTTAAATGGCTGCTTCCCGGTATGGGTATTAAGCGCTGGATAATGCTATGCGTCGCGGGCACCGGTTTATTGGTTTTGGGCGCGTTTCTTTTAGGTAGCTTCAAGATAGGAGCCGATAATTTATTTTTTTCTATCTTAGGGATTGTAATATTATTAGGCGGCGTTTATTTTTTAGTTGTCGGTGTCAAAGAATTAATAAGGTTTATTATCAGCATCCTTTTGCCTCAGCGTGAATCAGAACTCGTTGATATTGTTTACGCGAAGCAGCATTTATCTAAAGGCCATAATATAGTAGCCCTTGGCGGCGGAACCGGTTTGTCTGTTTTGCTGCACGGGCTTAAAAGCTATACAAGTAATATAAGTGCTATAGTAACTGTTGCTGATGATGGAGGTTCTTCGGGCAGACTTCGCGAAGAATTTGATATGCTGCCTCCGGGAGATATAAGAGATTGTTTGGTGGCGCTGGCTGATACAGAGCCATTAATGCGTGATTTATTTCAATTTCGTTTTGAGAAAGATTCTCCTTTGAGTGGTCATAACTTCGGTAATCTTTTTATTACAGCAATGACGAAACTGACGGGTGATTTTGAAAAAGCTATTAAAGCTTCAAGTAAAGTTCTGGCCATCAGAGGGCAGGTAATTCCTTCTACTTTAAGAAAAGTTATCCTTATTGCTAAACATAAAAATGGCAAGGTCACCAGGGGTGAAACCAATATTACCGAGACTAAGCAAAAGATTGATAAAGTTTATTTAGAGCCGGAAAATTGTGAGGGGACAAAAGACGCTATTGAAGCTATTTTAAAAGCTGACGCGATTATACTTGGCCCCGGGAGCCTTTATACGAGTATATTACCTAATCTTTTAATTGAGGACATTAAGAAGGCTGTGCGCGAGTCTACCGCGACTAAGATTTATGTTTGTAATGTTATGACCCAGTCGCATGAGACTGACGCCTATTCAGCGAGTGAGCACGTAAAAGCGATTATTAGGCATGCCGGTGATGATATAATTGATTATGTAATTGTAAATAAGCAAAAAATACCCGGGGAATTTTTGGAAAAATATAAGGAAGAAAATGCTTATCCGGTTAACAATGACAGTGATGTTATAAGAGATTTAGGCTATACGGTTATTGAAGAAAATGTTATTAACACCGTTGATCATGTAAGGCATAATTCTGAAAAATTAACAGAGATTATAATTGAACTTATAAGTGATATTAAGACGTTCAAGGATATTTAAGATGCAGCTTCAGAAGAAAATAAAAATAAATAATGTTAGCGGGTTACATGCCAGGCCGGCGGCCTTATTCGTGCGAATAGCTAATAAATACAATAGTGAGATTACCTTGAGAAAAGGTATTCAAGAAGTAAATGGTAAATCTATAATGGGAATTCTGATGCTGGCGGCTGAACGCGGAAGCCGAATAGTTTTGGAAGTCGAAGGAGAGGACGCCCGGGAAGCCATAAAAGAGCTGGAAGAATTTTTAAAAAAGAAAAGATAACTGAAATATAAAAGAGGGTAAAATATGATTTTAAAAGGCATAGCTGTTTCACCGGGTTTGGTAATTGGAATGGCGTATTTAGTAGACGATGAAAGCGTGGCTGTTCCCAAAAGAAAAATTCCCAAGGAGGAACTGCCTCTTGAGATTGCCAGGTTTGAAGAGGCGCTTATAAAAACACGTTCAGAAATCATCGAAATAAAAAACAAGATAATTGAAGAACTCGGCCGTGAACATGGTGAAATCTTTGACGCGCACTTATTAGTTTTAGAAGATAGAGCTCTCATTGAAGAGGTAATTTCATCTTTGAAGAAAGATCGCTATTCGGCGGAATACGCTTTTTCTCAAGTTTTACAGAGATATATAAGCGCGTTTATAAAAATTGACGATGAATATTTAAGAGAACGCTTAAGTGATATTCAGGACGTGGGACGCAGAATTCTTCATAATTTACTGGGAGGCCACCAG
>CBDUVS010000128.1:0-2982 GCA_965370735.1 uncultured bacterium
CGGGATAAATTCCGTTTTCACCCATTTTACTTTCTTTTTTGGTTTTAATCAACTTTAAAATTAGAAAAAAGCCAACTAGAAAGATATCTTTCGCCTGTATCAGGGAAAATTACCACAATATTTTTATCTTCACTATCATCCCTGCCAGCTATCTCAAGCGCCGCTTTTAAGGCGGCGCCGGAAGAAATACCAGCTAAAATACCTTCTTCCCGGGCTAATTTCAATGTTATTTCCTTTGCCTGTAAGCTGTTTACAGTAATTATTTCATCAATTATGGCTCTATTTAAAACATTGGGCACAAAACCGGCTCCAATACCTTGTATTTTATGCTCGCCCTTGCTTTGACCTGACAAAACAGCTGATTCTTCAGGTTCAACCGCTATAATTTTAATTTGAGGGTTCTTTTCTTTCAAAAAAGAGCCGGCCCCGGTTATAGTCCCGCCCGTACCAACCCCGGCAATCAAAAAATCAACTTTACCTTCAGCTGCCTGCCAAATTTCGGGGCCTGTTGTCTCATGATGAGCCTTGGGGTTAGCAGGATTATTAAATTGATCCAGCATAACCGAATCAGGGCGTTCCTTAAGTAAAGTTTCAGCTTTATCAATTGCTCCCTGCATACCTTTTTCGGAAGGAGTTATAATTAATTCCGCCCCCAGAAACTCAACAATCTTTTTTCTTTCTAAGGAGGCTGAATCAGGCATAACAATAACCGCCTTATAGCCCTTGATCACCGATAAATAAGCTATGGCAATGCCGGTATTACCACTGGTGGGCTCAATAATACTACTTCCCTTTTTTAAGACGCCTTTGCCTTGAGCCTCTTCAATCATATAAAGAGCAATCCTGTCTTTAACGCTTGATAAGGGATTAAAAGATTCCAGCTTAGCTAAAATTCGCCCTTTAACATTTTTAGTAATGTTATTTAGTTTAACTAACGGCGTTTTGTGAATTAAATCTATAATATTATTTTCTATCATTATACTTTCTTAATCTTTCAAAAAATAAGTTTTACTCCACTTTCTATCCAACGCCCCGGCATAGCCACATCACCAACTTCACAATAAGACGTATTAAAAAGATTGGCCGCGGATAAATATATCTCAGCAGAATACTTTTCTCTCTCAATTGTTCTTGATATTTTAGTATCAAGTAAAAAATAATCTTTACCTATTACACGATTATTATAGCCTATTTTTAAACTTTGCTTAAGCATAAAAGGATATTCCAAAAAAGCTTCAAAAATCATCTTATGTTTGAGATAATCCGCTGTGTATTTAATTTCCAGTGAATCATCCTGCGAATAATCCGTGCTCAAATAAGCACAACCAAAAGAAGTCCTCTTTAATGATACAAAGTCACTCTTGAAATTAACATCAAAATCCCAATTAGCTTCACATCCAACAGTTTCAGCCCGGCTTATGTTTTGAACCTGCCAAGCTTCACTCGCGTTATTCCTGGTCCAATCTATTATATCATCCGTATCTCTAAAAAATAAGCTCAAACCAACCGCATGCTTACCTTCTTTAAAATCCAGGCCAGCTTCATAAGTCATAGCTGTTTCAGGACTCAAATCTTCATTTCCAAGATTGGCCGGGCTTACATAGTATAAATCAGTAAAACTCGGTATTCTAAAAGACCTGGCAAAGGAACTATTTAGACTCCATCGCTCATTTACCCTGTGGCTTATTCCAAAAGCGGGACTTACCTGCTCCGGCCACTTTTCAAAAAAATCACCTCTTAAACTAATATCTAAATCAGTTGTTTGGTTAATTTTTGAGCGCAAATTACCATATAAAGCCCCCTGGGCCCTGGCATGATTTCCTAATCTTGTTGATGTTATCTTTGACTGGCTTATCTTTACGCCATTAGTTAATCTGCTCTCCCCAATTTTAAAAGAGAGCGGCAAATCAAGGCCATAATCATAATCCGTATGGTAATTAACATACCATTCCGGCCTGTTTCTATCTAAAATGAATTTGTCCCAATGTCTTCTATAGTGGATAACCGGCTTAAATTCTATATCTTCAAATTCTTTCTTCAATTTTAAAGATAAAAATGTGGTCTTCGTATGATCTTCCTCACGCGGAAATAAGTTTGAATAAGAGTTGCCGGCTCCTAAGTCATTTTGCGTATACCCGCCAAAAAAATCAAAAAAATCTCCCGCAGACTCAAAAACCAGGGTTGTAATTCTAAAGTCAGTATCCGGTCTGTACCCTGATGACTCTTTATGTTCAAAAGTTAGCCTATTCTTTATACTATTAATCGGACAAGTTATGCTTAATAAATTCTTTTTAAACTGATGTTCACCCAGAGAAGCGTCAATAATAACTTTTTTTTCGGAAGGTATTTTTGTTATGATATTTATAGAACCCGCGAGCGCGTTAGCTCCGTAAAAAGAAGACTCACCCGAACTTAAAACTTCTATTTTCTCAATACTTTCTAAGGGAACGGGTAAATCCATGGTATAATGCCCGGTTTGGACATCATTTACCATGATTCCATTTATCAAAACACCAACTTGCTCAAAAGAAGATCCTCTTAAGGATAAGTCGGCCTGTCCACCGTACACGCTTCTTCTTTTAATCTCAACACTCCCAAAAGTATCTAAAACATCTTCAATGGAATCCGCGCGCAAACAAGAAATTCCCTGGCTATCGATTTCATTAAAATATCTCCTTGAGCCATAAGGATTATCTCTCTTAGGTGATATAACAACTTCGCCTATATCTATGACTTGATCAGAAGCTGCGGCCTGATGTTGAGTTGTAAAAAAAGCAGCACTTATAGTTATCAAAAAATAAGCAGCATACTTGCCGATTGCACAATACCATCTATTAAAACAAAACATTTATTTTTATATAATACCTTTTAATCAATCAGACTTCAAACTGTTTCCAGTCTGGGATTGGGGTTGTATTTACGGCCAACCTTAGCTAATAGCTTACCATTAACCATTACAATATCAGCTGTAAAGTCTATTTT
>CBDUVS010000129.1:0-2967 GCA_965370735.1 uncultured bacterium
CCTTAGCTAATAGCTTACCATTAACCATTACAATATCAGCTGTAAAGTCTATTTTGTTTTGAAAAAGTGCTGAGCCTACACCGACAGCGTCAAAAGGCACTTTGAGTTTGTTAAAAGTTTTAATTTTATCTTCATTAAAACCACTTGAAACCACTATCTTTATGTAATCAAAACCCGCTTTATCAAAAGCTTTTCTGGCTTTAAAGACTAATTCCGGACAAACACCATAAGCTTTCTTACCTTTGGTTTCCGTAACCGACACATCTTTTACATCAAGAGGCGTATCAAACCTTACACCCCAAAGTTTTTTCCCGAGAGCTCTCGCGACCTTTAAAGAAGTGCCTATGCAATCATTATCAAAATCAACTAATACAATACGGTCAATTTCCGCCGGCATATATTTATCAAATGCCAAAACCGCCTTTATGATATCACCGCCGTAAGCGGCAATTAAGCCATGAGGCACGGTACCTACACCTTTTTGCCCCCACCATGTTCCCTGCGCGTCAGTTGAAACCCCCAGCGCTCCGGATATAAACGCCGCGTAACCATCAGTCGCCTGCACTCTATAGTGGTCAAAACGGGCCGGAAAAAACAAGACTCTCTTATCTCCGGCGGCATCGACAACTTTCTTAACAGCCGTAGCCACAGCTGTAGGACGGGCTAAAACTCCCAAATAAACTGTCTCGAGATGCGCGAAAGAAGCATAGTCGCCTTCAATTGTCATCACAGTTTCATTGGCCTCTACCTTATCACCGTCGTGCAGGGCCATAATTTTAAGTTTTTCGTGTTCGTCAGCGCATAACTTCAAAACCGCGATAGCTTCATCGATTCCGCAGACTATAGCATTGCTGCGGCAAAAAATCTGCATTAAAACCCGCGGATGATGGTTGTCTTTATCAAGTATCCGCTTTGTCCTGATAAAGTATTTATCAGAATACCATCCGCTTTTTATTTTATTAACGGGCATATCAAAAACCGCCGGATCAAGCCTTTTACCCCTTTGCCATCTGGTCATCTCTAAATTTACTCCTAATTTTGTTTCTCAATAGCTGTTGGTAAAAATTTATCATATATTTTTCTATTTTTGCCCGCGAAAAAAATAACAACATAAAAAACGGCAAAACCAATTAAGGCGCATACAAACGCGCGGAGAACACTTAAATTAAGATTAATAAATAAAAAATACAGTATAAAAAAAATAATTAGTGGAGCTATATAAAATATAAAAGCCAATTTTAAAGGGTTATTGGGGTTGAGCTTAATTGTAACTATACTATTTTCCCGGGCATCGCAGTTATTTTTAGCTCGAATACGTCTTTTTTCAGAACTTACCCCGCATAATCCCTGAGCATGGCAGCTCTTGCAAATTTCATTATTCTCCCGCAATTCAACCTCGAGCAAACCATCTTTAATGCCTAAGACCTTCCCATGTAGGGTAATCATTTATCAAACCTACCGGAAATAGGTTCACTGCAATACTCGCATTTAGAGTCTTTTATATTTAAGCTATTTACTTTATAGCCGCTTCTTTCAATAACCGCCCGCTCGCATGCCGGACAATATGTATTCTCCGCCTCATCCGCCGCGTATACATTTCCACAATAAACGTTCTTAAGCCCGCATTTGAAAGCTATTTCTCTGGCTTTAAATAGCATCCTTCGAGATGTTGGCTCTACATCTGTCAGTCGATGAGTAGGGAAAAAAGCGGTTACATGCCAGGGCATATTGACATCTAAAGCGGCAATATATTTAGCTATTTGAGTTAACTGCGCCTTATCATCATTATAGCCCGGTATAATTAGAGTGGTAATTTCAATCCACTTTTTATTTGCTTTTAAAAATTCTATGGTCTTCAAGACCGGCTCAAGAGCGCCGGAACACACTTTTTTATAAATTTCATCTTTAAAAAACTTTAAGTCCACATTAGCACCATCAAGAAAAGGCATAATTCTTTCTAGCGGTTCTTTATTGATGAACCCGTTTGTAACAAAAACATTTTTTAGTTTTCTTTTATGAGCTAACTCTGCTGTATCAAGGGCAAATTCATAAAAAATCGTAGGTTCAGTATACGTATAAGCTATAGTTTTTGCCTTATTTTTTTGTGCCGCCTCTACGATATCTTCAGGTGAAAGGCTATCCGTCTCAAACACATTAGTCCTGCTTTGGATTTGAGAAATGTCGGCATTTTGACAGTGCAAACAGGTAAAATTACATCCAACAGTCGCTATTGAATATGCGGTGGTCCCGGGATAAAAATGATAAAGCGGTTTCTTTTCTATTGCGTCAAGAGAAGCCGCGATTACCTTACCATAGACAAGCGTGTAAAGTTTTCCATTTTCGTTTTGCCTGACACCGCAAAACCCCCGCCTGCCTTCCGGAATGAGGCAATTACGCGGACACAATAAACATCTGACTTTTTTATTATCAAGCTGTGTATAAAATAAGGCTTCTTTCATGTTTTTAATTAATCACTAAAAGGAATTGAAATAATTTCTTTTAGACAATTTCCACCATATTTAAAGGTATCAACGATTCCATCCACCGTTCCCTTAAGCTCTTCTCCCGGAGCCCGCCAAATTCCAAATAAATGATGCCTTAATTCAGGTTCCTCCGGCTGGCTAATTTCATCAACATAGGCCTTATGAACATTTTGAGGGCCGCTCACCAATACCCCCTTAAAGGGCGAAACTACCATTTTAAAGAAATTTTTACCGGCATTAATTAGGTGATGCCTGGCGGAAAGGGCCTCCGCGGGCGCGCTCACGCATATCAAATATATACAAATTATTAAAAAAATAGTGGTGAATTTGACTGTTGTTATTTTACTCATGGTTATACATTTATATAGAATTAATGAGTTGATCTCTTATGTCGATACATAATACTTTACTATATGTAAAGTCTTTTATCAAGATATTAATAAATTTAGCCGGTAGGAAAGGGATAAAACCGTCGCTTGGCGGG
>CBDUVS010000130.1:0-2909 GCA_965370735.1 uncultured bacterium
CTTATTTAATAATATATAAGAATACTGTTTTATTTCTTTATATTTTACTAATTTATAAATATTTTAGTGTATGCATATCCTTCTTATTCTTTGTATAAGTTTAGTTTAGAAGTGTATTTTTTTACAATATAACTTTTGCATAAGTAATAAACACCTATCCCCGTTCCCGCGGCTATTGTACCGGCAAATAATTGCGCTATAAGCCACATTGAGGTTCCACCGCCTTGGGACGTAACGAAATATTCACTATAGAGCAAAACAGCTAGCAGCCTAAACCGTGGAATCACACCGGATAATATAATTCCAAATCGATTCTTAATAAAATAGCCGCATATAAAGCCAATAATAGCTGATGGAATTAATATGCTTAACCATACAACCGTTATTTTTTTACTCTTAATAATTAATATACAAATTCAGCTTGTTGTTTATAATAACATAAAATGTATTATACTTATGGGGGGGGAAACCTATAACAAAACGTCAAATATTAGATCATTACCTTTTGGGTTTCTTGGCGTGACTAATCAGAGGCTTTCGGCCCTTTTCTTTAAAGTTGATAACGATTTTCTCCGCGACATTAAAAGGAACGGTTATAAAAGAGAATTTTTCCATTACCTGCACGTCACTGATAAGTTTGGACTTAACCTGGACTTTGCTCATAATAAGATCAACAAGTTTTTTGGCGGTCATATTATCTTTTTTGCCAAGCGCGACAAAGAGCCTTGCTTTACCCTGCTGATCAAGCTGCTTCCCTTTTCCACTAACCTCTTTTATTTCGCCATAGGCATCGGGATTAAGCTCTTCCTCAAAACAATGGCTTAATGTGGCGGCCAATACTTCTACCGGATCATTATTGCCAAGCATTCTTTTAGCCCAATTATAAAAATTAACGTCAATCTTACCCTTAAGAACAGCGGCCAGATCATCGTGAATCTTTTTCCTTTTGACATCGATAATATCTTTTACGTTTGGTACTTTTGCTTTCTTAATATCAGTCTTGGCGATACGCTGTATAAACATGAGCTGTTTATACTCACTTGGCGTAATAAACGTAATAGCGGTGCCCTCATTGCCCGCCCTTCCCGTACGGCCTACTCTGTGAACATAGTACTCCGGATCCTGAGGCAATGAAAAGTTGATAACGTGGGAAAGGTTGATAACATCAATTCCTCTGGCGGCAACATCTGTGGCTATAAGAATACGAACTCTTTGTTTCCTGAATTTATCGAGAGTTCTTTCCCTTTGCGACTGTGAAATATCTCCATGAATAGCTCCCGCGTCATATCCCCTATCAATTAGGCGAGATGAAACAGAGTCAACATCACTCTTTGTTCTGCAAAAAACTAAAGCGTAAAAATTATTTTCAATATCTATTATTCTGCATAATGCATCGAACTTATCAGAGGCCTTGACCTCAAAGTATATTTGCTCGGTTAAGTTAGTTGTCAGCTGCTCTGCCTTACCCTTAATGAACTCATAGCCTTCCATGTATTTGTGAGCAAGGTCCTTTATCCTTTTAGGCATTGTCGCGGAAAACAAAAGCGTTCTTTTCTCAGGATTTGTGTACCTCATTATTTTTTCCATATCTTCAACAAATCCCATATTAAGCATTTCATCCGCTTCATCAAGTATGAGGTGATCAATCTCCCCAAGCTTAAGTGTTTTTCTTTTAAGATGATCAATTACCCTACCCGGAGTTCCAACGACAATATGCACACCTTTTTTTAATCTGCGCAGCTGCTGGTCAATAGACTGTCCGCCATATATGGGAACTATTCTGATATCCTTGCTGCCCTTGAGTGAATTGATTTCTTCTGATACCTGAATGGCCAGCTCTCGCGTAGGCACCAGAATTAACGCTTGAACCGCTCTGGTAGCCGCGTCAATCATTTCTATTAAAGGTAATCCAAAGGCGGCTGTTTTGCCTGTGCCTGTTTGGGCTTGAGCAATGATATTAGTATCATCTCTGAGCATTACAGGGATAGTCATAGCCTGAATTTCAGTTGGCTCTTCAAAACCCTTTTTATTGATTGCCTCCAGCACCTTGGCCGAAAGCCCTAATTCACTAAATTTCTTTTTCTTTTCCATTATATTTCTCTTTTTAATATGTTTAACTTAGTAATCACAGTAATGATACACCATTATCCTCCAAAAAGATACAAAAATATCTTTAAGTGTAATAGTATGCGCATTCAACCCGATTAGAAATAGTTAACGTTGGGATTCACCGGCACAAAGCGGCCGGCGCAATGATTTGATATATCTTTGGAGATTTTACCACATCTTACGAACTTTTGATTTTTCTCTATCAATTTTCTTACCTACCAGTTGTTCCCATAATTTGATGCCGGCTAATTTTTCAACAAGTCTTGTTGAAACTAAATATGTGTCAAGTGATTGATTTGATTCTTCGTTTGGTAATACAAATGACCACATATGCAAAGTCCCTTTGTTATTCTCAGTCAAAACAGATTTAAAATACGCGTGTGGTATCGGGATGGTTACTTCATTCGAGTCAGCAGCACCTATACCCTTGACCGGCTGATCGAAATAAAAAATAGGGCCGCAGATAACATAAGTTTCTAATATTTTAGGCTTCGCGTCTAAATTTCTAACTTCAGTTTCCAACTCTCTCCAGATGTTTCTATTGAATTGAGGCCTCTGAGGAGACATATTAGACAAAAGGAATGTTTCGCTATTTTGTAATTCCGTTTCTCTCTGATTAGCACTCGCGACAAGATGCCCGCGGTCATAGCCGGATCCGGCATAATCAACAAGGTCGGCACGAAACACCTCTGGAATTCGATAATCCGGACGAAAGTTATCTGAACGATCTAAGCCAAGATTATCAGGATCTACAATTTCCAAAGCCCACTTTGCCTGACGAAAATAGTATGAATAACCCA
>CBDUVS010000131.1:0-2882 GCA_965370735.1 uncultured bacterium
ATGCCTTTGTGCCTGTCGTTGTCTTTATCTTTGTTTCGTCCTTCGTCCCTCGTCTCTCGTCTTTCGTTTGTTATCTGTTATCTATGGACTATGGACTGTCGACTATGGACTATCCTTTGTCTGTTGTCTTTCGTCTTTGTCGTCTCTCGTCCGTCGTCTCTCGTCTGTCGTCTTTATCTATGTACCCCCCAACACCAATCCTATAACGAGAAAACCAACCCCTGCCAGGCAAAAAATAAATACCGTTTCTTTCGAACTCAACCCTTTATCCATTAACCAATCATAAATATGACTTCTATCCCCCTGAAAAATCGGCCGTTTCTTTATTATTCTCCTTGCAATTGCTACTGCTGTGTCAATGATAGGCACTCCCATAATCACAACCGAGGCAATAAACCAGCTAAATTCAGAGGACTGAGCAAGATTTATGGCTAAAAAAGCTAAGATAAACCCCAGAAGAGTACTTCCGTTATCTCCCATAAATATAAACGCTTTAGGAAAATTATAAGGGAAAAAACCCCATACCGCCCCAATAAAGATAAGCGATACAACTATTCCAAAAAGATTAGCCTGAATAATAAAAGCCGTTAAAAATCCTAAGCCAATAATTATGGTCACCCCGGCAGCCAATCCATCTATCCCATCCAATAAATTCATACTGTTTATCGAACCTACAACATAAAAAACAACCAGAACCCCGCTTATCCCCGGACAATTAACAAAACCTATTTTATACCCGGATAAAACCAAAACAATTCCTGCACTTATCTGGGCTATGAATCGATAAACAGGTTTCACTTCCTTAAAATCATCCCATAAACCCATAAAAAAAACTATACCCGCAGCAACAACCATGCTTATAATTCCGGTAAACTTAAATGATTCCAACAAAAAACCAGCAGTAATTAACCCCGCCACCAAACTAATAAAAATAGCCACCCCTCCCAGATGAGGAATGGGCTTTTTGTGTATTTTTAAAATATCTCCCGGACTATCAACAAACTCTCCTTTTATCGCTATTTTCATCACCAAAGGGATAACCAACAAAGAAACTAACAAACTAACTAAAAAAACAGTCAAAATTTCCATCTTTACTCCTCAATTTTTTAATTAATTGTCTGCTATATCTACTCTCTCTCTATTTTGTACAATCTACTTATTCCGCTCCGCCTTAATCCTAATTTCCCCTTTAAGTCAACCAAGGCAACTCCGCCCCCAAAACACGCACAAAACAACAAAATTTTATGCACAAAACAACATTTACTATTGCGCAAAATGTTTTTTGCTCTCGATAAGGGGGTAAAGGGCGCGGTCCCCTAATCCCACTCTAATCCCAAAGCTTCTTTATCATAACCGCCATATCAGATTCCGCGATATATTGGGCATAATATATTCTGCCCAATTCAGCTCTCTTCTCTTCTCGAGCGATTTTCCAGTTGTTTAGCATGGCTTTCGCAGTGATAGGTTTTCTAATCTCTTTTTGTTTAATCAACTCTTTAATTTCAGAAAGATTAAAACTGAACTTATTCAATAATAAAAACAAATCATAAAAGTCTCTATATCTGGCTCTCTCGCTAGCGGCCCTAATCTTCTCCGCACAAATTTCTTTTTCATCCATCGTTCTTACTCTGATTTTAAGCCCCCAGGCATTATGATAAATCTTCTCCTTTGCCGGCAAAACCACATTTTGCATATAATCAATTTCAACCTTTAGAGAATTGGGCAGGCCTAAAGGCCCATTATATTTCAAACGTTCTATTTTAATAGTTGCTTCGCTCAAATACTCCTTCTTTATTTCCAAAAAGTCTTCTGCTTTCAAAACCGCTTTTACTTCATTTAAAGTTATGTCCCTATCCAAAGAAGTGAAATCCAAATCTTCGGAGAATCGAGTCTGTGGCAAATAACAATGATGAATAGCAGTCCCTCCTTTAAATACTAATTTGTTTCGTAAAGACGACTCACAAATAAGCTTGCAGACCACCGCCAGCAAATAATCCTTCTCCGCATCAGCTAATTTGTAACACAGAGTTCGTTTATTTAGAATACTTAAATCAGACTTACTCAATAAGGCTACGGTCAAAATAAATTCTCCATTTAGCGTTAAAATCTCCGGCATCTTTGGTCATCCGGCTATAGCTTGTTCTACCTTTGATTAATTTTGCCAGATCACCGGTATCAACCCCCAGCCTATCCAGGAAAAAACCTATTTGCCGGATAACATCCAGGCTAAACTTCCCGGCATAGTTTTTAAGCAGGTCAAAGTCGAATTCGCTTTTGTATTCTTTCAATTTTTCCCAGACCAAGCCGGCATAATAAGCATTGGAGCGAAAATAAAGAATATCCAGGATAGCTTTTTCTTTACAGGCAATATTTACCAGTCCTATATCCGCTCTTTCCCGCACAAAACCAAAATATAATTTTCGTTTTATCTTAAAAAATCTGATTTCCGCGTCCTTAAAGATATACTTGCGGGCCCTTTTAGAGGTTACCGCACCAACTGTGGTCAGCATCTGATCAAACATACCATGATATTGCAAAGCATATTCAAAGGATATATAGGAGTCCCTATTCAAAGCACCGGCTATAACATAGAGAGAAATATCATTTACCGCCAAACTGCCCAAGTCCGTGATTATTACATATAGCCCTTTCTTAATTCTGACCAGCCATCCGGTTTTCGCCAACGCCGATACACGGTTTTTAGTCTCACCAACGCTATATTTACTTTTGAAAATCTGTTTAAGCTGGTCAAAAGTAACTATCCGTCCATACCGGACAATGCTTTCTTCTAACATTTTAGCATCTAATTGTGACAATATAGTGTGTTTCATAACCACCTAATAATCAATATAAATTACTATCTGGTAATAATATACATTTAT
>CBDUVS010000132.1:0-2855 GCA_965370735.1 uncultured bacterium
TGCTGCCTAAAATGGACGGTTTTGAAGTCTGTAGAAATATTAAGCAGAATAGAAGACTGGCTTCTATTCCAATTATAATGTTGACAGCCAAGGAGCAGGAAGTAGACAAGGTGGTTGGTTTTGAGTTGGGTGTAGATGATTACGTGGTTAAACCTTTTAGCCCCAGGGAACTGCTTTTAAGGATAAAAGCCAGAATAAGAAAGAAAGAAGAGATAGTAAACGAAGGTATAATAAGTTTTAAAAATCTTAAAATAGATAAACCTCGTCACAGGGTAGAAGTCTCAAAAAAAGAAGCAAAACTAACCCCTATGGAATTCAAACTTCTGGTAACTCTGCTTGAAAGAAAAGGAAGAGTTCAGTCACGCGACAGGCTTTTAGATGACGTTTGGGGTATCAGCTCTGAAGTAACTACTCGCACTGTCGATACGCACATAAAAAGCCTGAGAAAGAAACTTCTTGAGGCCGGTAATTATATAGAAACCATAAGGGGCCTAGGGTACCGCCTTAAAGAAAAGGTATAAAGATTTTGAAAATAAATCTGCATTATAAAATTACTCTACTTTTTACGGGGATAGTAGCCGTAATACTTCTGGGTATATTCTTTTATCTTCATTTTAGCCTGAAACAAAATACTTATAATAATATCCAACAAAACCTTTATAAAGAACTAGCTATTAGTAAGAACTTACTGGAAAAAGCATATATTTCCGATTTATCGCTTGCTAGTATGAAAAAAACGGCTGATTTAATTGCTGCTGACTTGGAAACCAGAGTTACTATTATCGATTTAGAAGGTAGGGTATTAGGTGATTCTGAATTAAGTAATCAGGAAATTGAGGAAATTGAGAACCATCTTTATCGTTTGGAAATCCAAGATGCTTTAAGTGAAGGTTTGGGTGAAAGTAGACGTTACAGTGAGACTTTAGATAAAGATATGCTCTATGTGGCGACGGTCTTCGGTGAAAAAAAAATTGCCGGGGTAATCCGCCTGGCAGTACCCCTTTCTGAAATACAGCTTATTTCGCTCTATCTAAACAGGCTTTTACTTGTTTCTCTGGCAGTAGCCTTTGGGTTAGCTATAGTAATTGCTTTCTTTTCTTCTTTAATTATATCTAAGCCTATAAAAGAAATAGCTTGGGTGGCTAAAAGTATTACCACTGGAGATTATACTAAAAGAATTCTAATATCATCCAATGATGAATTAGGTGATTTAGCCCGCGCTTTTAATAATATGGCCGAACAGATAAAAATTCGTATTGAAGAGGTAACTGCCGGTAAGGCGAGATTAGAAGCTGTCTTATTAAGTATGTTTGAAGGGGTAATGGTTTTAGATGCCGGCGGAAAAATTAGGTTAATGAATGAGCGCCTAAAGGAATATCTTAAAGTGGAAGATGAACCTGTAGGTAGAAAACCGCTTGAGGTAATCCGTAATATTGAAATACAGGAGATAGTTGATAAAAGTCTTAAAATAAAAAAAGGCCTTGAGTCAAGAGAGATTTTTGTTTTAGTACCGGATGAAAAAATACTTTCAATTCATGCTACACCTATAATTAACAAAGGTAATACTGAAGGAAGCGTTCTGGTTTTTTATGATATAACCGAATTAAGAAGATTAGAGAAAATAAGGCAGGATTTTGTAGCTAATGTTTCTCATGAATTACGGACACCCATATCAAGCATTAAAGGCTATGCTGAAACCCTGCTTGATGGAGCTTTGGATGATAAGGAAAATGCCAGAGACTTTATTGAAGTAATCCATTCAGACTCAGAGCGCTTGGCCAGCCTTATTAATGATATTTTAGATTTATCAAAAATAGAATCCGGCCAGCTTAAACTTATACTGAGTCCTATATCCATTATTCCTGTAATTAAAAAAGTTATTAAATTATTAGATAAACAATCTAAGACTAAAGGCATAAAAGTAGACTTGGTAATTCCAAAGATTTTGCCTAAAGTTATCGCGGATAAGGAAAGAATAGCTCGGGTAATATTAAACCTTTTAGATAATGCTATAAAATATAATACTCTCAACGGTAATATCATTATAAGCTTTAGGGAAAATAAAAGAAGTATTAAGTTAAGTATAGCCGATACCGGCCTGGGCATAGCCGAAAAAGATATAGGCCGGGTTTTTGAAAGATTTTATCGAGTAGATAAAGCCGGGTCTTGCGAGTTAGGCGGAACCGGGTTGGGCCTTTCTATTGTCAAGCATATTGTTGAAGTCCACAATGGAGAAGTTTTTGTTCAAAGTATATTAGGCCAAGGCTCCACGTTTAGTTTTACCATTCCTAAGGCTTAAAAGCCTCATTTCTTTAACATTCCTCTATTTCACAATTCACAAAGAATTCACTTGTCCGTAATTTTTCCTTCACATTTAGAATATATACTTATAACTGAAAAATGAAAATAATAATTATTAGTTTAATAATATCGATATTCTTGATTTTAATTTGGCTGCGGATAAAAAAATATAGAAATGAGTTAGAGCCTAATAGCCGGATTATTGTTGATTTGATAAATAGTCTGGAGAATAAAGAAATACCAAAACAGTAATTTCACGTATTTTTCACATTGTCTTCATTTGTTTTTTTCATCTATATAATAAAATTAAACTGGTAATAAATAAGCAGCAGGAAAATAAATTTAATAGCAAAGGAGGTGAAGATGTTAAAAATGAACAAGCTTTCAAACTTAAGCAAAGATTACTTTGCGAGCAATATACGCTGTCAAATAAATACCCTTAATAGTGTAATAAACAACATGGAGTCACAAGATAACTTACACGAAATATACGCGGATGAATCTCTGCAAAGGGTTATTATAAATTTAGTTAAATTAAGGCGTAATGTTAAAAA
>CBDUVS010000133.1:0-2834 GCA_965370735.1 uncultured bacterium
AAAAATGGACGATGATAATGTAGTCTTAAGTTTTGAGGGAACCGGTTTTAAGAGAATTTGGGAAGAGGCTTTAATGAATAAAAGAATTGCCTTTATTGAAGAGGAAAGAGCTAAGAGAAGAAAGGTTGAAGAATTAATAGTAGAAGTTCAGCCTAGTAATGCGTCAAGTAAATTTGTAAAAGTAATTTTTGTGTCGGTTATTGCTTTTCTTGCTTTAGTAGCTATCATCATTTTTAAAGGCAGAAAATAAAATATGGGTTTTTTCCAGAAATATAAATTTGAAGTTATAATTTTTGTGGTATTTTTTATCCTGGCATGTATCTTTACATTTCCTCTGATACTCAATATGCACACTTCTATCTATGATTATCAAGGGGATTTGGTGGAGACGCTTTGGTATGCATGGTGGGTAAAATACGCTTGGCAGCATGATTTAGATTGTCAGTTTGTTTCTATTGTAGCCTGTCCTTACGGTGTTGACTTATCGCGGGATATTGCCAAAAACATAGGCCTGCAATTTGCTAATTACCCGCTTTTACTTTTAACTCTTTTACAGAATGAAATCTTTGCTTACAATTTTATTATGCTGGCTACGTTTCCTCTAGCCGGCCTGGCCATGTATTTATTGGCTGTTTATCTTACAAAAAACAAATGGGCGTCGCTTGTGGCCGGTTTGGCATATGCCTTTTGTCCGTATCACTTTGCTCACGCCAGTCACATAACTTTAGCTAATATTCAATGGATGCCGCTATTTATATTGTTTCTCTTTAAGCTTCACAAAGAAAGAACTTATTCTAACGCGGCATTGTGCGGTTTATTTTTTGCTTTAACATTATTATCCGATACCTATTACGGATATTTTATGCTGGTCGCGGCAGCCACATTCTTTATATTTATGTTAGCTAGGAAGCTTTTTAGGAAAATTAAAAAACTGCATCAGATAAACTTTACGCCGCAGGTAGGCATAATGAAAAATATTAGTTTATTATGTGTGACTGTATTTACAGCCTCGGTTATCTGTTTTCCTTATATATTTCCGATACTTAATTCCTATCTATCTAAAGATGGGAAGTTGTCTGTTTTGCAGACAGCCTATAACCGAAGTATAAAAGAATTAAAAGAGCCCTCAGCAACATTACTAAATTATATCTTACCCTCCCCAAATCATCCCATATTTGGTGGTTTTACCAGTAGGTTTGAGGGTTTATTGTTTTATGGGGAGAATCCCCAGGAGTATAATCTTTTCTTGGGTTTCTTTGTCATTGTTTTGTCAGTCTATGCCTTTAAGCTTTGGAGGAATTCTAAGAAGATTGAGGTTGCGGCAGTTGATGTCAAAGAGGCTGAGGAAATAGATTTTTCTATAAAGTTCTTTATGACATTAGCTGTAGTGGCTTTTCTGTTTTCTCTTTATCCCGTGTTTGTTTTATTTGGAAAAGAATTATGGTTACCTTCGGCTTATATTTATGATATCGTACCGTTCTTCAGGTCCATTGGGCGCTTTGGGATAATTTTAATGTTGGCTTTCTCAGTCTTAATGGCCTTTGGAATTAAGTTTTTATTTGAGAGGATAAATTTAAAAAAGGCGAGAGTTGGTCTAATCATCCTATTTTCGGCGATTGTTATTTTTGAGTTTGTAAATTTCCCGCCGTTTAAGGCTACAGATATCGAGGCTTCGCAGAGTGTTTACTTCTGGCTTAAAGAAGAACCGGCTGAAACCTTAATAGTTGAATACCCCATAGAGGAAGATGATACGGTTATTTATTTATTCAACCAGAGGGTGCATCAAAAGAAATTAGTCAATGGTGCCCCAAGGGGGACCGAAGCTTATTCAACCAATGAAAAAATAAGGGATATCTTAAATCCTCAGACTAGAAAAATTCTTAAAAAGTTAGACGTTTCATACATCATAGTTCATTTTTCTAGGTACACGCAGCAATCAGAAAAAGAAAATGTCAAAACTGAGCTACTTAAATATCCTGAACGCTATGGATTAATTATGGTTAAAGATTTCGAGGATACAAAAGTCTATAGGATTAAAAAATGAAAAAAATAATATTAAGATTTTTTTTAGTATTTTTGGTTCTAATTATCTTGGGTTATATTTTTTATCAATTTTTTGGTTGGCAGTTCGCGGCTCGTCAGTATAAAAAACATGTCATTTCTGAGTTAAAGACTAATACGGCAACCGCAATAGGGGCACCCGAGAAACTTGTTTACACTCTTAGGTATATGGGGCTTCCTTCAGGTAAGGCTATCTTAAGGGTTGATGGTATAGGTGATTATAAAGGCAAAGATGTATATTTTTTAAGCGCTAATGCGAGAACATCTGATTTCGTATCAGTGTTTTTTGAAATTGAAGGCTGGGTTAAATCAAAACTTGATAAAAATAAATTAAACTCACTTTATTTTCAAGAGCATTCACAGGCAACGGGCCACAGGCAGAATGATAAAGTAATTATTTATAACCAGGATGAACACTATCTGGAAGTAGACGGTGAACAATTTAGAATGTTACCGGATACAGTCGATCCTTTGGGCAGTTTTTATGTTATCAGGTTAATTGATTTTGAGCTTCTTAAAGCCGGTTATAATCTTAATGTTAAAAGCAGAAAGAGAGATAGGGCTCTTTACGTTGAATATAAAGATACCGAGTTGCTGGATACGCCTTTTGGCAAGCTTGAGACATATAAGATATACATGCATTTAAAGAGAGTTAAGGCGACCTCAAGGCATGAAATTAGCGGCTATATGTGGGTTACAGCTGATGAGAAAAGAATACCTCTGAGTATTGATATTGACACCAAAGCCGGGCCGGTGAGCGCCCGATTGCTTGA
>CBDUVS010000134.1:0-2829 GCA_965370735.1 uncultured bacterium
CCTCCGGATAAAGCTCCGTCGCCGATAATGGCGACAACTTTTTCTTTCCCCTTTTTTAAATCTCTCCCCGCGGCTAAACCTAGAGCGAAAGAGATGGAGGTTGAGCTATGGCCCGAGGTCATAACATCATAGGGGCTTTCATCTTTATTAGGAAAGCCGCTTAGGCCGCCAAATTGCCTTAAGGTTTTTATTTTATCTCTTCTGCCGGTAAGTATTTTATGGGGATAACACTGGTGTCCCACGTCCCAGACAAGTTTATCTTCGGGGGTATTAAAAATATAATGAAGAGCAACAGTCAGCTCTACAACTCCCAGGCTTGAGGCTAGATGGCCTCCGGTCTCAGAGACAGTATCTATAATCAGCTGTCTAATCTCAGAATTAAGTTCATCTAATTTATCTACAGGAAGTTTTTTTAAATCAGCCGGACTATTAATTTTTGAAAGTATTTCGGACAAGGCTCTACCTGCTATTCTTCTTTAGGGGAAAAAGGTTTACTTGTAAGTTTACCTTCTTCTTTAGTTAGAATTTCTATTTTCTTTTCAGCTTCGTTTAATTTTTTTGAACAAAGCTTGATTAACTTTACACCCTCTTCATAAGCTTTTAGCGACTCATCTAAATCAAGAGAACCACTTTCTAATTCATCTACTATTTTCTCAAGACGCTCTACAGCCTTCTCGAACTTAATTTCTGCCATTTATCTTATACCCTCCTAATTTATTATTTATTTACTTCTTAATTTCAGGTTCTATCTTCTTAATGATACTTCTTACGCGGCCATCTTTAAGTAGGGTTTCTATTTCATCGTCTTTTTTGACGTCATTAACGCTCTTAATAATCTTATTACGCTTATTGAAACTAATGCCGTACCCCCTGGATAAAACTGCCAGCGGGCTTAAGGCTTCCATATGTGAAGAAACAGCTGCTAAATCACGGCCTTTATTATCTATATATTGCATTATACTCCTCTTAAAATGCCTGTAAAGGTCGAATATCCTTCTTTGATAATCCCTTAAAACAACTTCCGGCCTTTTGGCTGTAATCAGGTCGGAATGCCTCTTTAGGCGCTCTTGCTTTAAACTCAGGTAATGCTTAAATGACCTTGATAGTGAAACTACAGCCTCATCTAACTCCTGCTTTCTCTGATACACAAGTTCACTGGGTTCTTTAAAAAAACGGCTATGGCTTAATTTTAAGAGGAGTTTTTCAAGGTTGTTTAACGAGTTCTTAAAAGCCGCTTGTATCCCTTTGGAATAATTAATTAAGGCGGCATTAAACTCTTTTTCTGAGCCAATAACCTCCTCAGCCGCTTTAGTCGGCGTCGCCGCCCTTAAGTCAGCTACAAAATCACTTATAAGATAATCCTTCTGATGGCCTACGGCTGAAATAACCGGTATCTTAGAATTAAATATAGCCCTGGCTACAATTTCTTCATTAAAAGCCCAGAGGTCTTCTAAGCTGCCGCCGCCGCGGCCGACAATTAAAACATCTATTTCATCTAAAGTATTAAATTCTTCTATGGCCCGGGCAATCTCTTCAGCTGAACCTTCTCCCTGAACACGCACCGGATTAATTATCAGATGAACTCTGGAAAAACGTTTATTAATATTATGAAGAATATCTTTTATGGCTGCTCCGGAAGAGGAAGTAATTATGCCGATTTTTTTTGGAAAAAGCGGAACGAGCTTTTTATATTTCTCTAAAAACAGACCCTCTTTCTCCAGCTTAGCCTTCAGCTGTTCAAAGGCAAGTTGCAGGGCGCCTAACCCTTGAGGTTCGATACTTTCAATGTAGATTTGATATTTACCCTGCGGCTGGTAAACACCGATACCGCCGAAACATAAAACTTTCTGGCCGTCTTCAATTTCAAACTTTATTTTCTGTCCGACATTATTAAAAATAATAGCGCTTAACTGGGCTTTTTCATCTTTTAAAGTCAGATAACTATGGCCGCTAAGGGGGTGTTTTTTATAGTTAGAAACTTCCCCTTCTACCCAAATACTACTAAAGGTATTTTTTAAAATTCCGTTTATCCGGGACGTAATTTCACTTATTGTAAATATTTTTACGCCGTCAACTGGCTTCATCTAACTTTAGCTTTATTCGTTTAATTGATTTTGCTTTACCGGTTTTCTCATCAATATCGACAATTACACCCTGAAGCTGGATATTACCTTTAGCCATAGGGAATTTAGCCGGCATGCCGGTTAGAAAATGTTCAAGGACGTTCTTAACCTCTCGGCCCAGGACAGAGTCAATAGGCCCGGTCATGCCTAAGTCGGTAATATAGGCAGTACCTTTAGGAAGTATTATTTCATCCGCCGTCTGAACATGGGTATGGGTTCCGACAACAGCTGAGACCTTGCCGTCTAAAAACCAACCCATAGCTATTTTTTCGCTGGTAGCCTCGGCATGAAAATCAACAATAATATTAGGGGTTGCTTGGCTTATTTTCTCCAAGAGTGTATCCATAATTTTAAAAGGACACCGTAGAGGCTTTAGAAATACACGGCCTAAGATATTAACCACTGCGATTTTCAGATTATCATTAAGAGGCAGAATAATATAACCATAGCCGGGGACACCCTCCGGATAATTAGCAGGCCTCAAAAGTTTATTCTCCTTAGTTATATAACCAAGGATATCTTTCTTTTTAAAGACATGATCGCCTGAGGTGATCACATCGACACCGGCTGAAAATAATTCCACGGCCGTTTTCTCAGTATAGCCCGAACCGCCGGCGGAATTCTCACCGTTGGCAATAACGAAGTCAACTTCATTTTTCTTCTTCATCTTACCAACGAATTGTTTTACCGCTTGACGGCCGGGTTT
>CBDUVS010000135.1:0-2821 GCA_965370735.1 uncultured bacterium
TAAACCACATGCTCCACCGCTTGTGCGGGCCCCCGTCAATTCCTTTGAGTTTCATCGTTGCCGACGTACTCCCCAGGTGGGGCACTTAATGTGTTAACTGCAGCACCGACTCACAACAAGCCGACACCTAGTGCCCATCGTTTACGGCTAGGACTACCAGGGTATCTAATCCTGTTCGCTCCCCTAGCTTTCGCGTCTCAGCGTCAGTTTCGGACCAGAAAGCCGCCTTCGCCACTGGTGTTCTTTCCGATATCTACAGATTTCACCCTTACACCGGAAATTCCGCTTTCCTCTTCCGAACTCAATTCTAGCAGTTTCAGAGGCAGTTCCAAGGTTGAGCCTTGGAATTTCACCCCTGACTTACTAAAACGCCTACACGCTCTTTACACCCAGTAATTCCGAACAACGCTCGCCACCTCCGTATTACCGCGGCTGCTGGCACGGAGTTGGCCGTGGCTTCCTCTCGAGGTACCGTCAAACCTTAAAACTATTTGAATTAAGGCTGTTCTTCCCTCGTGACAGCAGTTTACAATCCGAAGACCTTCATCCTGCACGCGGCGTCGCATGGTCAGACTTTCGTCCATTGCCAAAGATTCTCGACTGCAGCCTCCCGTAGGAGTCTGGGCAGTGTCTCAGTCCCAGTGTGGCTGACCATCCTCTCAGACCAGCTACCCGTCAAATGCCTTGGTAAGCTTTTACCTTACCAACAAGCTGATAGGACGCGAGCTCATCCACAAGTGATAGCGTTCAAAGAACTAAGCCATCTTTTACCACATACGGATATCCGTTCGTGGTCTTATTCAGTATTAGCCCACCTTTCGGTGAGTTATCCTAAGCTTGAGGGCAAATTACTCACGCGTTACTCACCCTTGCGCCACTCTCACCCCGATAAAATACCCGAAAGTATTTTAAAATGGGGATCCCGTTCGACTTGCATGCCTAATCCACGCCGCCAGCGTTCGTTCTGAGCCAGGATCAAACTCTCATGTTTGAAAACATTATCCCGATAAATCGGGATTGTATCCTGAACTAATGGAAACCCTCACAACATATGAGGTTTACTACTTGGCTATTTATTTTCAAAGACCAAAAAAAGGCATCTGAAGATGCCTTTTGTTTATATTTAAAAAGGTTATTCAGACTAAAAAAATCACCAAAATGTTTTAAAATTAATCTTCAATAAAATCTCCGCTTTTTAAGTCTTTCGACTTTACAATATCAGAGAGTTTAAATATTAACATACTGCCTACATGTTGTCAAGGTAATTACTTTAGAAAAAGTAAACTCTTAAAAGATTATTAGGAGCGAATATAGACTACATGTAAAATCGCCTGTTGTCAAGATTTTTTTTACTTAATTTTTACATAAAAAACATGCCGTTTCCCGGATTGTAAAAGTAATTCTTTCTTATCTTTAGAAACCTCAAAACCAACATCTTTAACCGTTTCTCCATTTAATTTCACGGCTCCCTGAGATATAGCTCTTCTAGCTTCAGATGTACTTGCTGCCGCACTAATATGTTTCATCAAACTACAAATCCATATTTTGCCTTCTTTAAATTCCGAAGCATTTACTCTGACTTCTTTGGCTATCTTTTTCAGAACTTCAATTGTTTCTTTCTCAGATAAATTTTTTGTCCGCAATTTTTTCCCATGTTTAATGTCAAAAATTTCTTTGGCTTTTTTTGCAGTCTCTTTACTGTGGTATAAAGAGGTGATTTCCAGCGCCAGTTTTTCTTTTAATTCCTTAGGCTTATCTTTAAGTTTTTTGATAACTTCCTTTATTTTATCTTCTGTTAATTTAGTGCATAAGAGAAAATAATTATAAACCTGTTCGTCTGTTATGCTCATAACTTTAGCAAACATACTATTAGCCGCCTCGGTAATACCAATATAATTACCCAGGCTTTTGCTCATCTTTTCTTTAGTGCCCATACCTTCTAGAATAGGCATCATAACAATAACCTGAGGCTCTTGTCCATAGGCCTCCTGAAATGCGCGGCCTACAAGGCAGTTAAATCTTTGATCTGTACCGCAAATTTCAACATCACACTTTAAAACAACAGAATCATAACCCTGAACTAAAGGATACAAAAATTCATGAAGACCAATAGCTTGATTGGCTTTGTATCTTTTTTCGAAGTCATCCCTTTCAAGAAGCTGAGCTACTGTATAATGAGACGCTAATTTTACAACATCAGAAAAATTCATCTTATTGCACCAGGAACTGTTATATACTACTTCTGTTTTTTGAGGATCTAATATTTTAAATATTTGCTCCTTTAAAACCTTGGCATTCTTCTTCACCTGATCTATGCTTAAAGGTTTTCTTGTTTTTGAACAACCGGTAGGATCCCCTATCATTCCTGTAAAATCCCCTATTAAAAAAACGGCTTCGTGGCCTAAATCCTGAAATTGACGAAGTTTATTTAAGGGCACAGCTGTCCCCAAATGAATATCAGATGCAGAGGCGTCAACTCCTAATTTAATCTTCAGAGGTCTCTTCTCTTTCTTGGCTAGTTTTAATTTAGCAGTTAATTCTTTCTTTGAAATGACATCACTCACACCTCTCAAAAGAAGCTCGACCTGCACATCTATACCTTTTGACTCTTTCATACTTATCTATTCTCCCATATAATGAATATACTTAGTGTAGCATTTGCGTATAGCTAAGTCAATTATTTATTGACAATTACCATGCTTATATGCAAAAATTAACATATGAAAGAAAAGAACAGTGTACATGAAAACAAAGCTCTAGAAATGATTGCTAACCATATGGCTTTAGCCGCCAGAACTGCACCGAAAACTAAAGGTGTAGA
>CBDUVS010000136.1:0-2798 GCA_965370735.1 uncultured bacterium
GAACAAACAAAAAAGGTGTGAATTTTTTATACCGCTTTTGACCTAACCCAAGCCGAAAAGCATACCTACCTGATAGACAATAAAAGATGCCGTCCAGGCTAAGGCGGTTGTCCAGAAAACCATAAATGAGGTCCACTTCCAGGATGAACCCGCTTCTCTATGAAAAACCGCCATCACTACCACGCAGGGGATGTAAATAAGGGAAAAGATGAGAAAAGACATCGCCTTAAGCGGATTCCAGAAAACATCTTTTTGTATAGTCTCTTTTAAAGAGTCTGCCTCTTCAGGGTCAACCTCCCCCAAACTGTACATAGTCCCATAGGTGCTGACCACTACCTCTTTGGCGGCAAAACCCGCCACCAGGGCAACGCCGGCTCTCCAGTCTAAACCTAGAGGCTTAATAACAGGTTCAATAATGTGGCCAACTCTTCCGGCATAGCTTTTTTCCATCTGCACGGCCGCTATTTCATTCTCTGTTAAATTTTTTCCTTTTTCCATAACAGGATTCTGAGGGAAGGTAAATCCCGCCCAGATAATAATCGAAACAAGAACGATAATCGTTCCCGCCTTCTTTATATACATCCAGCCTCTCTCCCACATCTTAAGCAGGATGCCCTTGAATGTCGGAATGCGGTACGGCGGAAGCTCCATTACGAAATGGGCGCTTTCACCTTTAAAAACCAGTACCTTCAGAAGCTTGGCGCAGCTAAAAGCAACAAAGATGCTTAAAACGTACATTAAAAACATAATATTGGCGCTGTACGCGGCCGGGAAAAAAGCCCCTATGAAAAGGGCAAAGATAGGCAGTTTAGCTCCGCAAATCATAAAGGGTGTAACCATCATAGTAATCAAACGGTCTCTTTTGTTTTCCAGCGTTCTTGTCGCCATAATCCCGGGAACGGCACATCCGTTCGTCGATATCATCATCGGCAAGAAAGACTTACCGTGAAGCCCGAATTTACTCATCAGCTTATCCATCACAAAGGCGGCTCTAGCCATATAACCGGAATCTTCAAAAAAGGCTACGGCAAAAAACATAAAAAGAATAAGCGGGAAAAAACCCAGCACGCCACCGACTCCTCCAATAATCCCGTCAACAACAAGAGACTGAAATAATCCTTCAGGCATTATGGTAGTAACAACACCTGCCAACAAGTCAAAAAAACCTTCACACCATCCTACAACGGGCCCCGAGAAAACAAAGGTGAATTTAAAAATAAAATACATTACGACGGCAAAAATTGGCACACCGGCAAATCTATTTAAAACAATCCTGTCTATTTTATCGGATATGGTGTGCCTTTCCTCTACTGAAACTTTAAAAGATTGGGTGCAGGCGCCGCTGATAAAACCATACCTTCTTTCAGCCACAATAACATCCGTACTATCGCCAAAATGCGCCTTTAAATGCCTCCGGCTTTTTTCTGCCTGTTCAAGGGCTTCCCCGGCTACAGCCGACTTCTTAAGAACATCTAAAACAAGCCTGTCATCCTCTATAAGTTTAATAATTAGCCATCTGAGAGGATAAGCCTTAATTAAGGCCTCATCTTTGATGAGTATCTTTTCTATCTTATCCATCTCTCCCCGTACATCAGCTCCGTAACTTACGTAAACTTTCTCAAACTCAATCTTCCTTTCATAAACTCCGATGATGGTTTCTAAAAGCTTTTGGGTTCCTTTATTTTTATTGCCTACAGTGGGTATAAGCGGGTACCCCAAAAGTTTCGAAAGTTCAGAATAATCAATATGCTCGCCCCTTTTTTCAACGATATCACTCATATTCATAGCTAATACGAGAGGCGCGTCCAATTCCATTAATTGCGTCGTTAAATACAAATTTCTTTCCAGATTAGAGGAGTCGATAATATTAACGATAATATCAGCCTCTCTTTGTACAATGAAATTTCTGGCAATAATTTCATCTTCGGAATAAGCCGACAGGCTGTATGTTCCCGGTAAATCAATGACCTTTATTTCATAATCCTTATACTTTAACCTACCCTCTTTTTTCTCAACCGTTACTCCCGGATAATTGCCTACATGCTGGCGCGCACCAGTAAGATTGTTAAAAATCGAGCTCTTGCCGCAATTAGGATTGCCCGCTAAAGCAATTGTTATCTTTTTTGTCATTATTATGCCTCTCTTACTAAAATTTTTTGCGCCATACCACGGCCTATAGCCAACCTGGTCTTGCCTACCAGAATGATACACTGCCCCTGCGAATGTAGAACTTTGAACCTCACACCTTCCGCCAAGCCCATATCAGTAAGCCTTCTTCGAAAATTCAGCCCTGCGCCCAAAGAGACCAAAATTACCTCTTTGCCGGGTGAAATCATTAATAACGGCAATACAGCCTCGGGCATCTCAGTTAACCTCCACTATAATATTAGCCGCTTCCTCTCTCCGAAAAGATAAGTGGTAACTTTTAATCTTTACTTCAATAGGATCACCTAAAGGAGCGACTCTTTCTACTTCTATCGCGGTTCCTCTGATAACTCCCATTGCCAACAGGCGGCGGCTGATACCTTCTCCACCTGATACCTTTACCACTTTACCTTTTTCTCCCGGCTTTAATTGATCTAGTGCCCTCTTGCTCATCCTATTTTCTCCTTTTGAGAAATTTGTACTGTCAAAAATATCTAACTTTAAATAATCAATAACCAAGTTACAAGATGCAATAACCAAGCAATAACCAATAACCAAATCAAAATAACCAAACTAAAACAGGAGTAGCTGTTTGATTATTGGATATTGAAATTTGAATATTGTTTGCTTGTGCCCGAAAGGGTATATCTTGT
>CBDUVS010000137.1:0-2588 GCA_965370735.1 uncultured bacterium
TTATTTTTTTTAAGCATAACAAATAATATGCATCTACTCTTTTTATCTCTTACTTTTACCTAAATATTAGCATTACCATGGAAAAAGTCAACGAAAAGCCTTATGTAGCCTTGATTATTGTCTGGTTAAGCCTGTAATAACAGAAAAGCGGTAAGTTCCAATTAAAGGGTGTTACCATTTTTGTCCACCCCGGCAGGCTGGGTCAAATGACTCCTGCTCTTTGACAATAATTATTAATTAATGAAAAGGCCATAGCATTAAGCTTTAACCTCTTCGTTTATACGTCAAATGTTAGTTTATCGGTGCTCCTGTTTATTTTTACGAACTGTTAAGCTTTAATATTAGCTTTGGAATACCCACAAGAGTAATCATTCTTGCTATGTTAAAACAAGTAGATAATATCGCAAGCTCAGAATTAACTCCCGGCTTAGAACGAAGAAGGAATTGGCCCGCTTTTAGATTATGCTTCATATGGCCAAAAGGTAATTCTACTTTTTCTTTTCGCAGCTTGTATATTTCTTGGCCCTGTTTGCTTTTGTAGGTTGCTTCCAGTTTATGTTTAAGCTCTTCCTGAGCAAAACGAGTTATTAGCCTGCCTTGAATGGATTTGGTGCAGTTGCCAAAATCAGGGCATATTTTGCAATCTTTTGAGTTTGCTCTATAGTAGCGGCACTTAGATGTTTTATCTTTTTTGTTTTTCAGTATCCAATGAAGAGGCTTTAGCCTGGTAAAACGGCTGCTCATATATTTTAAGCGTTTTCCTTGAGGACAAACATATTCATCCTTAACAGGGTCATATTTAAAGTTATCCTTATCAAACGCGCTTAAAGGATGATTATTTTCTACCTGGGTTTGTTTCTGGCTTGGCACTATAACAGTAATATCATTATCAACTTGTTCCAGATCTTCTAAGCTGTGATATCCGGAGTCAGCGCAGGCTATTTTAGGCTTTTTGTTTAGAGTTTTTTGAGCTTCTTTGATTTGAGCGTTAAATTGGTTGGCATCCTGACTATGATCGGTGGCTTCAGCAGTTACAATAAAACCGTGTTTTTCATCAACCGTAAGCTGGGTATTGTAACCGGCATGAGTTCCCTGGCGGCTTCTTACTTTTACGCAGTCAGGGTCAATAGTATTAATTGATTTCTTAAAAGTTTGTTTAAGATTTGAGGCTATTTTTTGAATTTTACTCTTTAATTTAGTTTTGTTAGTAAGTTCTTTCTTGATTGTGACTAAAGAATTTTGTTTTTCCTGAAGATTATCTATATGAACACTCTCATCTACTAACTTATCTATATCTTCAGAAAGTTTTTTAATGTGTTTTTGGCATCTTTCTTTAGTCCATATATTTTTGATAGAAGCATTTGCCCTAAAGGAGCTGCCGTCTATGAATAAAGCGTTACCTTCTATTAAATCAAATTCAATACACATATGCACACATTGTTTAAGCACTTCTTTGATAGCTTCTCTGTGAGTTGTACGAAAACGAGCTATGGTTCTATAATCCGGCTTAAGAGCTTCCATAAGCCAGATAAATGATAAATTATGATGACAAGCTCTTTCTAATTTACGCGAGCTTTTAATACCGTAAGAATAGCCGTATATAAGCAGTTTTAGTATTTGTTTAGGGTAATACTGTTGAGCCCCGGCTTTGTAAGGCTCAATTGGTATACCCAAGGCTTTAAAATCAAGAGCATCTACGAAAGCATCGTAGACCCTTACCGGGTCTTGCTTAGATACGTAATCTTCAATTACAGGTGGTAAAAAGGACATTTGTTTTCTGTTTCCGGTTTTGTAAGCCATAATATAACCTCCAGGTTTTTATTGCTATTTACCTTCTTAAGTTATATTATAGCAAATGAGATTTTTGTGCTTCTCTGATAATTAAGTTATAAGCTTTGCTTAAAGCACTATGCATTTTAAAAGTAAAAAATATTTTACAGGCTATTCTATAGGCCTTTAAGTTCTTTTATAGGCCATTGTAGAAAACTTTTTTATCAAATAACTAATCTTTTGCTTGACTGGGGTATTTTGATTTGACCCAGCCTGCGGAGGTGGACAGATTTGGTGGTTTATTTTCCGATACAAAAATTGCTAAAAATGCTCTCTAGAATCTCTTCGGAAAAAACTTCTCCGCTAAGCCGGCCTAAATCATCTAGACATATCTTTAATTCCATATTTATAAAGTCTATGGTTCTGCCTTCTTCTAAAAACTTTCTTACCCGGCTAAGGCCTAATTTTACTTTCTCCAAAATTTGCCTCTGATAATGGCTAAGAAAGATAATATTTTCCCGCTCTACCCCTTTTTTGTAAACTAATCTATAAACCGCTGTTTCTAAATCTTTTAGCCCCTTACTTTTTAAAGCACTCATTTTTACTATAACTTTCCCGAAATCTGATACTTTTTTCAGGTTCAGGCGCTGGGCAAGGTCGGTTTTATTTATTACTAAAATGACATTTTTATCTTTCGCCTTATCAAGAAGAAATAAATCTCTTTTCCCTAGACGCCCTGAACCATCAAGAACAAGAATAACTAAATCACAGGCTTGAAAAACCTCCAAAGACTTCTCTAAAGCTTTCTTAGTAATTAA
>CBDUVS010000138.1:0-2585 GCA_965370735.1 uncultured bacterium
AATTACAGAGCTCCGGTGTAAAAAGAAGTAAAATCGCCGCTTCTTTAATTATTTTGATAAAAGAGCATGAGTTTACGGTAAAAAAGCTTGATTTTTGTATTGCCGTAAGCTATAATAAACTGTTATTTTTATTTATTCTTCTTCGCCGAATACCGCGCAGCTTGGCCTACTCCGCCGAAGTAGCTTAGACTACGAAGGCCGGACTGCGGGAAGAACTTTTGAGTTTCATTTAAATTGTAAAGGAAATTTGCTTATATATGGCAGATTTTTTTATCGTTTTATTCAAAAATAAAGTTTTTTTAACTACTGTGATATCTTGGCTTATTGCCCAAAGTATTAAAGTTTTACTGGGTATTATAAGAGAGAAGAGGTTTAATTTTAAATGGTTTGCCGGCACCGGGGGCATGCCTAGTTCTCACGTGGCAGGTGTTTCCGCTTTAGCAACAGCGGTAGGTTTGGCAAGCGGCATGGAATCGGTTGTTTTCGCGGTTTCTTTAGTCTTTGCTATTATTGTTATGTTTGATGCTCAGGGGGTTAGGCAAGCTACAGGCATTCAGGCGGAAGTGCTTAATGAGATTATAGCTGACATTTATTTTAAAAGAGGCCTTAAGGAAGAAAAGCTAAAGGAACTTGTCGGGCATACCCGAGTTGAGGTTTTAGTTGGAGCGCTACTGGGGATAATTGTAGCCTTGCTGGTTTGTAAATAAAAATTTCAGGGGGGGGTAAATTGATTTGAAAAGAGTATTTATATCAATTCTAGTAGCTGTTTTAGTGCTTACCTTGTTTATTGTTTTTATAACCCGTAAAAGGAACGAGGGTAGTTTTGAAAAGCAATTGCAGCATGCCAGGCTTTTAGCGCGAAACGGTGATCTAAAGGCAGCTGAGATTTTTTATAATGAGATTATTGATAAATATAAAAACGAACCCGAAGTCGCCAAAGCAATAGTTGACTTGGCTGAAGTCTGCCAGGTCAAAGGGCAAATGCTTAAAGCGAGAGGTATATATCAAAAAGTTATTTCAGAATATCCGGGCAGTAGTCAGGCCGCAGCCATTCAGGAAAAACTTTGGAATTTAAATGTTAGTATTTTATTCTCCGGTTTGGTTACAGATAACAGTCAAATTTATGAGGTTCAGCCAAAAGATACCTTAAGCAGCATCGCGAAGAAATTTCATACGACAATAGATTTAATTCAGAAAAGCAACAACCTTAAAAATACCTTAATAAGGCCGGGAGATCGGCTTAAAGTGGTCAATGCTGATTTTAGCATTGTAGTTGATAAGTCTCAGAATACTCTTACTTTAAAAGCGGGGGATAATGTTATTAAGGTTTATAATGTTTCTACGGGTAAAAATAACTCTTCTCCTATAGGGGTGTTTACTATAGACAATAAGCTCAAAAACCCCGTTCACTACAAAAAAGGTGAAATTGTTCCGGCAGAAAGCCCCGATAATGTTTTAGGCTCTCGCTGGATGGGGCTGTCAGTTCCTTCATATGGCATTCATGGAACAACTGATGAGGCAACTATAGGCCAGCAAATAACCGAAGGGTGCATTAGGATGCGCAACAAAGAAGTTGAAGAACTTTTTATAATTGTGCCGGAGGGCACCAAAGTAACCATAGTGGACTAAAAATGAATGCAAATGGTTTAGAATTTGAAAAACCTATCATTGAGCTTGAAAAAAAGATAGAAGAACTGCAGAGTTTTACTTCTGATGAGAAGATAAATCTTGACAAAGAAATTGGCCATCTTCAGCGAAAGTTGGATGAAGTCAAGAAAGATATTTATGATAATTTAACTGCCTGGCAGCGGATTCAGATAGCTCGCCATCCAAACAGGCCTTATACTTTAGATTATATAAATCTTATAACGACGGGTTTTTTAGAGCTGCATGGTGATAGAAGTTTTAGAGATGATAAGGCTTTAATAGGCGGATTTGCCCGCATTGATGATAGAAAGATTCTAATCCTTGGGCATCAGAAGGGCAGAGGGATAAAAGATCAGGTTCTCAGAAATTTTGGATGCGCTCACCCGGAAGGTTATCGTAAAGCTATGCGTTTGATGAAATTGGCTGAGAAGTTCAGAGTTCCCGTTGTTTGCCTGATTGATACGCCGGGTGCTTATCCCGGAATTGGAGCCGAGGAAAGAGGCCAGGCGGAAGCAATTGCCGTCAATATCAGAGAAATGTCTAGCTTGAAAGTTCCCATAATAGTAGTGGTCATAGGGGAAGGCGGCTCAGGCGGAGCTTTAGGTATTGGTGTTGGTGACAGGGTTTGTGTTTTGGAAAACGCTTATTATTCAGTTATATCTCCGGAAGGCTGTTCTGCTATTCTCTGGAAGAAAAAAGGGTTAGCTCAGGAGGCGGCGGAAGCTTTAAAACTTACAGCAAAAGATTTATATAAATTTAAAATTATCGATGAAATAATTCCGGAACCCCTAGGCGGCGCGCACAGGGATTATGAGTCTACGGCTAAAAATATTAAGAAATCAATATTAAAAAATTTAATTCAGCTGTCTGAGATGGACATTAACACACTGCTTGATAAAAGATATGAGAAATACAGAAGCATCGGAGTTTTTAAAGAG
>CBDUVS010000139.1:0-2585 GCA_965370735.1 uncultured bacterium
CAGAAAGGGTGCAAAGTTTTAAGTCATGATATCTCCCACGCAGTTTAAAGCAGGAATGGTTATTAAATATGACAATAAACTCTATACCATCATTAGATATCAACATGTCAAGCCCGGCAAGGGGCCCGCGTATTACCGCACTAAATTAAAGGGTTTGGATAATGATGTTGTCATCGAGAATACCTTCAGGTCCGACGAGAAGATTGAAACAGCTTTTATAGATGAAAAAAAACTGACTTACTTATATAATGATAGCGATATGTATCACTTTATGGATCAGGAATCATATGAGCAAATACCTATAGCTAATAATATGTGTCAAAGCATAGCAAATTTCATTATTGAAGGAGCTGAAATAACCGCCTCCGTTGCAAATAATAAAATCATCTCAGTTAGTCTTCCTAACTTTGTAGAATTAAATGTTACCAAAGCCGAACCCGGAGCCAGAGGCGATACGGCTAAAAGCACAGCTTTAAAAAACGTAACATTAGAAACCGGCGTGAATATGATGGTACCTAACTTTATCAATGAAGGTGATAAAATACGAATAGATACCAGGACTAAACAATATGCCGGAAAAGCCAAGTGAGGTAAAAATATGAATCTTAAAGAAATAGAAGAAATGATAAAGCTTATGAATGAAAATAAGCTGGTTGAAATCGAAATTGAAAAAAACGGCTCGAAAATAAGGCTCAAAAAAGAAAACAACCGGATAAAACAGGTTATCCGGGACGCGGCCGAAAACTATCAGGCACCGCAAACTTCAAATCAACCAGTTCAAGAAGCTGATAAACAAGAAACTTTAAGAAAATTAATTGAAGTAAAAGCACCTATGGTAGGAACATTCTATAGAGCCTCAGCGCCTGATGCCGAACCCTTCATAGAAATGGGCCGGGAGGTCAAGCCGGATGATACTCTCTGTATTATTGAAGCCATGAAACTTATGAATGAAATAAAGTGTGAAGCTAAAGGAAAAGTAATAGAAATACTGGTTGAAAATGGCCATTCCGTAGAATACGGCCAAACCATTATACTTTTGGAGCCAATTGAATAACTATGTTCTCAAAAATATTAATAGCCAATCGAGGTGAAATTGCTCTTAGAATAATTAGAGCTTGCAAGGAAATGGGCATCCGCACTGTGATTGTCTATTCTGATGTCGATATTAATTCTCTGCCGGTTCAATTGGCGGACGAAGCTATTTGCATAGGGCCGCATGAGCCTCACAACAGTTATCTGAATATACCCGCGATTATAAGTGCCGCTGAAATAACAGATGTAGAAGCAATACATCCAGGATATGGGTTTCTAGCTGAAAATGCCCATTTTGCTGAAATTTGCGATTCGTGCCAAATTAAATTTATCGGGCCTAGTCCGGAATCAATTAGACAAATGGGAGATAAGTTAAACGCCAAAATTACTATGAAGAAAAATGGTGTTTCCGTCATTCCGGGAAGCCTATTACCCATAAAAGATAAAAATGAAGCCCTCAAAGTGGCTAAACAAATTAAATATCCGGTAATAATTAAGGCTTCAGCCGGCGGTGGCGGCAAGGGCATGAGAATTGCTCATAATGACATCCGGCTTATAAATGCCATCACAACCGCACAAGCGGAAGCTGAAAAGAATTTCGGAAATGCTGAAATATATATAGAAAAATATTTTGAGCTACCCAGGCATATTGAAGTCCAAATAATGGCTGATAATCATGGAAACGTAATACATTTAGGAGAAAGAGACTGCACTATTCAGAGAAGACATCAAAAACTACTCGAAGAAGCGCCGTCACCCGCCATAGATAAAAAAACTCGAAGGAAAATGGGTGATATCGCCGTAAAAGCCGCTAAAGCAACCAATTACACAAGCGCGGGTACGATAGAATTCCTTTTGGATGAAAAAGGAAAATTCTATTTTATGGAAATGAATACTCGCGTTCAGGTTGAACATCCCGTAACCGAAATGGTTACCGGATTTGATATTATAAAGGAACAAATCAATATCGCGGCCGGTAAAAAACTTTCAGTTTCACAAGATAAGGTAGAAATAAAAGGCCATGCTATAGAATGCCGAATAAACGCTGAAGATTACAAAAACGGTTTTATACCTTCGCCTGGAAAAATTGAAGTCTATCACGCTCCCTCGGGACCGGGAGTACGATTAGATTCGGCAGTTTATCAGGGGTATGATATTCCGCCTTTTTACGATTCAATGATAGCAAAACTTATTACCTATGGGAAAAACAGGCAGGAAGCTATAGCCATAATGAAAAGGGCTCTGGATGAGTATTTCATTCATCCGATAAAAACGACGATTGATTTCCACAAAAAAGTTCTTAATAAACCGGAGTTTGTTAAAGGGCAGTATTATACTAACTTTGCTCAAAAAATGCTGGATACATGAAACATAAAACAGGGTTAAGGATTAAGAATTAAGACGCAAAATATAAACAATCACCAATAACCAAGAAGCAATAACCAAATAATAACCAATAACCAAATTCGAATAACCAAACTAAAACAAGAAAGACTGTTTGATTATTGAATATTGTTTGTTTGCTTGTGCCCCTCAAGGGTATGACTTTATAC
>CBDUVS010000140.1:0-2554 GCA_965370735.1 uncultured bacterium
GTTACTTCATCCTGTCCCGTCGTAATCGTAATATTCTTCTTGCTCCATATAAAGTCCACGCCAACCCTTATAACTATATTTATCCCACTTCAGCAAAGCCTCTGCTTGACTTGCGGCAAGAGACTCATTTCCAACACCAAGTTTTATTCGTAATTGCTCTGCTAAAAATGCCGCCATTTCAAGCGACTCTTCTACGCCGGGATTCGAAGTATAAACAAAATTTGCTCCATTCCAACCAATTGTTACATCGCCATCATTCTTAAGACATAAAAACCTGGTTGCACACTCAGGTATTTCATCGCCGTTTACAGCTAAACCATCCAAACCTAATAAATCCTCAGGAATAAGGCCCAAGTCCGGATAAAACCGGTCTCTTATAACTTCCTTAATATTCTTCATCTCATTAAGAGAAGTAGTGATGGCGGCCTCTCCCTTAAGGCGGGAAAAATGCCCTGCTGTCATCGCGGTTAAAAAACCTAAAATCATCAGCACCACCAGAACTTCGAGAAGGGTGAAGCCTTTTTTAGTCATAGCACTTCTCCCTTTTCAATATAGTTCAGCAGTCTCACCGAAAGTCCTTTCGCCTCTTTTGTATTAAGCTTTTTTAAAAACTCATATTCTTTTTGAGCCGCTTCTTTATTTCCCATTTTTGTATATAAAGTCCCTAAATTATAACGCGCTTTTAGGTCATCAGGAGATAACTCAACAAACTTCTTGAATGTATCGCACGCTTCTTCGTATCTTCCTAATTTTCCCAAACAAACACCAAGTTTAAAGTATGCTTCTTTATCATCAGGGTGTTTTTTAATTAATTCTTTTAATCTTGCAATCGTCTCTTCATATTTACCCATTCCCATAAGATAAACGATTGTCTGCCTCTTCCCTATATCGCTCTCCATCCATTCCTTAGTCCTCTTTTCCTTCCAAGCTGAAATACTTAAAAGCGGCAGCTTCTCAAATGAAATTTCTTCTAATAATACGGGAATGGCATATACATAACTTTTATCTTTAATATAAAACTCAATAATTCCGATAACCTCTTCATCCTTATTAAAAACCGGCAGGCCTCTTATCTTGGGAACCGGAGAAAAGACCTCTATTTTTATCCTCTCACCCACAGAAACAACTCTTCCTTCTATAGCTTTTCCTTCAGGCAGGCTTATAAATACCGTCTGTTTTTCCTTTATCTCTCTGCCGAATATTGCCGGCTTGAAACCCTTCACGTCTATTTTTATTTTTAATAACTCTTTTTTTGTATCTCTGCCGCAAATTCCTTTTATTGTATAGTTTTTATCTTTTACCTTTAATACCGCTTTATCCACAGCGGAAAATACATAAGAGTGTGTAAGAACTTCATCTTCGGAGGTGAACACTCCCGCCTCTTTACCGATAACTTTATTCTCTTGATTATAAATCTCGATTATGGCAATGGAATCATCCGCAAAAGCATACCCTATCGGGCACAGGCAAGTGCATACCCCCAGAGGCACAGGACACAAGAGCATAAAAACGTAAGACATAAGAGTATATGTTAAAAATTTACATTTCACGTTTCACGCTCCCGCTTCCGGCTCAAACAATCAATATCAATTCTTAATCTTCCATTCTTCATTCTTAATTTTTCATTTTTAATTTTTGAAAAAGGGATAAGGATATCCCCTACCCCCTTTTCAAACTATTAATAGAGATTAAGGAGCTGCAGCAGCAAACCTAGGGCCAATAGTCTCAATACCCCAAAACTCTACAACTTCAGGATATCTATGGCCTTCCGGACAAAAAATATCAAAACTAGCCCTTTTATATTCTTCATCAACGGAGGCTAAATCAAACGTCTTTCTTTGCGATGTAGCATCACTTGAATCAGCCCAGCAAGTTATTTCTTTCATTAAACCACTGGCCTCGCCTTCAAGACGCGCAACTGTTTCGGCTAAACGAGGAAGCACTACTACATACCAGCCCCACATAGTATCATCAGCTGCTGCCCGCTCAAAACTGGGACACTGGCCTTCGGCGGCAATAATTCTGTGCGCAAGCTCAGAATCAGGGCCGATACCCAAAATAAGCCTGTAAGCCCATTTGGGATCAGCAATGTTCATAGGTGCCGCTGGTGTGCTTACTGCGTTCCAATTAGCATGATTTGCCCAAGCGCTTCCATCATAGCCTCCACCAATCATTGGCCATGTCGGAAGAACAGCCATAGTTGTGTCAAGCGTTACTAATTTGAATTGACTGTCGGCATTAGCTATTGGAATGGCTGTACCCCACATATCGTCATGTGCGACAGCTACATCATCCGGATTATTCAATACAACTACTTCGCGAATCCCGAGGTCATTCACTATTTCATCAATTTCAGTCGCATTTAACACGTGAGGCATAAGGCGGATTCTCTCTAAAATGGCAGATGTGAACACCTCATTACCCGCTACAGTCACATCTTCTTCTGTCGGTCCAAACCATGCACCTGCACTATCCAAATACCCTGGCACCATCATCTTATCAGGCAATTTGCTGTACTGCACCTCAAAAAGAGAAACATACTTTTTGCTATCCT
>CBDUVS010000141.1:0-2529 GCA_965370735.1 uncultured bacterium
CTTGTGCCCTGCAAGGGTATGCCCCTTAAGGGTATGACTTTGTACTTATTTCTATCTAACTACTTCACTCTCATTCTCTCACAGAAAATATTCCACTCTAAATAAGACTGGCCTATTAACTGCTTACTATATAATCGCGTACAACGCTTTTAAATCTACGTAATTCTTAACCATTTTTTTAATAAGTTCTATTTTTTCCGTATCGCAAGATTTAACTTTAATTATCAAGTCATGAATTTTAGACGTTATCGTATATGTATCTTCTTTAGCCTCCAAAACAGGTATACCTGATTTCTTTATTAAGTTCATAATACTCTTATGCGGTTTAATGCCGCCGGTTAAAACAATACCTGAAATACTCTTACCTTGTTCTGAAGACGCTAGATGAGTACTTATGCATGTTAAAATAATATCTTCCCTGTCTCCGGGAGTTATAACCAAACTATTACCGGTTATGTAATTTAACGCTTCGTGCGGTTCCATCGCGCCAACAATTACCTTATCAACCGAATTTTCAAGCGACTTCCTGCCGCATAAAAGATTAATGCCTTTTTCCTCATCCAGTATCTGTTGAACAGTGGGCTTAGATAACGTTTTGTAGTATGGTATAACTCCCAAAACATTGAGTCCTTTTTTCTTTAAGGCTATTCTGACTAATGTATTAATCTTTTTATACTTTTCAGGCAACACTTTATTAATAATAACCCCGGCAATTTTTACTTTTTGTTTATCAAAAAGAGCTTTATTTAACATTATTTCATCAACAGGCCTACCCACCCCTCCGCCAGCCACAAGGATAACTTTGCTTTTTAACGCGCTCGCGACTTTAGCGTTAGATAAATCAAAAATGCTTCCTACTCCGGCATGCCCCGTTCCTTCAATAACTACTAAATCTTTTTTTCGTGATACGTTATTAAAAGCTTTTTTAACGGTTTGCTCCAAATTGTTTTTTTTACTGCTTAATATGTATTTTTTTGTAAAACCTCTTTCGACCGCCACCGGGGACATATCTTTTAAGTTACCACGCAAATTACAAACATTCCTTATTAAAAGGGAGTCTTCATCTATCTTTTGGCCGTCTTCTATTAAATATCTCTGGCCTACGGGTTTAATAAAGCCTACATTGATATTTTCCCGCGCGAAAGCACAGATCAGCCCTAAACTTATAGCAGTTTTACCGTCATTCTGCCTCGTAGCCGCTACAAAAACTCTTTTAACTTTCATGATATTTTCTCCCATTCATCCTTCTTCATGGAAAAAGATTGCTTCTTGGAAGGAAACTTACCCGAGGTAACATCTTTTTTATAATTATTTATGGCTTTATTAACCACTGAGGCAACATCAGCATACTGCTTAACAAAAGAAAGTTTGCGACCAAAAGAAACCCCTAACAAATCATACAGTACTAATACCTGGCCGTCACAATTCGGCCCTGCCCCTATACCAATCGTAAATATTTTTAATTCCTGAGTTATTTTTTTTGCTAACTGCCAGGGTACACATTCTAAAACCAACCCAAAACAACCAGCCTCCTGCAAAGCAAAAGCTGCTTCTATTATCTCTTGAGCTTTTTTAGCTTTTCTACCTTGAACCTTATAGCCTCCTAACATAGATACTGTCTGAGGAGTTAATCCTAAGTGCCCTAAAACCGGAATGCCGGCTTTAATAATATGCTTAATTGTATTTGCTACCTCTATTCCGCCCTCAAGCTTTACAGCATCGCAACCGGCTTCCTTAAGAAACCTGCCGGCGTTCTTTATGGCTTCCTTGCGAGTATTATTATAAGACATAAAAGGCATATCGCTAATCAAAAAGGAATTTCTGACAGCCCTCTTTACAGCTTTAGAATGATGAAGCATTTCATCCATAGTAACCGCAACTGTTGACTCATAACCCAAAACTGTATTGCCCAGAGAGTCTCCAACCAAAATTATATCAATACTTGCTCTATCCACCAAAAGGCCTTGCGGATAGTTATAAGCGGTAAGCATAGTTATCCTTCGCTTACTTTTTTTTGCTTGTCTTAAGGTTGATAATGTAATTTTACTATTTTGCATTAGAAAATATTATGATTTAACCTCTCTTAACTGTTTTATAATTTCTCTAGTAGGATCTGTCTTATTAAGCGTAAAGAAATGTAATCCGCAAGCTCCCTTATCAAGCAATTCCCTGCATTGCTTAACCGCGAAGTCCACACCCGCTTTCTTGCTCGCTTCTTCGTCTTGAGCGATAGGCTTAAATATTTCATGCACTTTTTTAGGAACAATCACTCCGCAATCAGCACAGAATTTAAGCATTTTTTTATAATTTACTATAGGCAAAATACCGGGGATAACCCTGACATGTATCTTATTTTTTTTTAATTTTTCAAGATACTCAAAATATACCGCGTTATCAAAAAATAACTGGGTAATAACAAAATCCCCTCCGGATTCAAGTTTTACCTTAAGATATTCAATATCAGTATCCCTGTCGGGGGAATTTATATGTCCATAAGGAAAGCCGGCAACAGCGACACAAAAATAATCA
>CBDUVS010000142.1:0-2485 GCA_965370735.1 uncultured bacterium
AATAATTATTAAAAAGATGTAAATAATTTTACGCATGTTTAACTCCCTCGTATAATTTTTTGGACACGTTAAAAAAATAAGATACAATAATCAAGATACAAACATCAAACAAGTTCCAATAACCAAGAAACAAGATATACCCTTACAGGGCACAAGCAGGCAAGTTGCAAGATACAAGTTACAAGATACAAGACACAAGTAAAAAAGCAACCCTGAACCAGAGCATAGCTCGGTTCATGGTTGCCATGTACCGAATTTATTCTGGTTCATGGCAAGTACAAAACCAACAGTCAAAGGCCTGTATTTGTTGTTGTTTTTTTTAGTCTAAAGCTTATGGTCTGTTTCTTTAGTCTATTGTCTTTTTTTGTTTTGTTTCTGTTTGGTTATTTGAATTTGGTTATTGGTTATTATTTGGTTATTGCATCTTGTTTCTTGTATCTTACATTAAGACATCCAACTATCGTCCACCCGCTAATCTGGTGGCTAAAAAATGTGGCAGGCCGGCGTCTATAATCTTCTTTTGAGCTAAATGAACTTCGTAAGGAACTCTCTTTATTTTAACGGTTTTTTCATTTGTATCATAAATACAATAGCATGAATCCGGATTTCCATCTCTGGGTTGCCCTACACTGCCTACGTTAATAATGTACTTTTTACCTTCAGCAATTTCAATGACTTCAGAATCTATGTAATCAATATCACCGTTTTTATCGTAAACAATAATAGCCGGTGAATGAGAATGACCGATAAAACAAATATCTTTTTTTAAATTAGCAAACGTCATGCCTGCCGCGTCTAAGTTTAATATATAATTAAACTCTTCAGGATGAAACAAGGAAGCATGAACACAAGTAAAATTATCTATATCTAATGTTATAGGCAGTCTCTTCAAATAGGCCTTATGTCTTTCATCAATAATTTTATCAGTCCACTTAACCGCCTCTCTGGCATACGAATTAAAATTATTTAAATCAAATAAACCGCATACAGCCCAGTCATGATTGCCGGCTATAATATAATCACAAACTTCTTGAACTTCTCGCAAACATTCCTTAGGGTTCGCTCCATAACCTATAATATCACCCAGGCAAACAATTTTCCGCGGGGTTTCTTTGGCGAGTTCATTTTTTACAGCTAACCAGGCCTCTAAATTAGCATGTATATCCGCGATTATCATGTATTTCATATAATCAGAACCTTATTTCAAAATCGTGAAAGTTGTGCTTCAGGCTTTGCCAGTCAACATCTTTCTGTAATACATAGCCGGTCATGGCTTCTTCAAGGTTAGTAATAAAATTTACAATTTCGTCTTTGCCGCCCTGCGCTATAAGCTCCACTCTTCCATCGGGTAGATTCTTAACCCATCCGCTAAGATGATTAGATTCAGCAAATTTTCTAGCTGTCCACCTGAAACCAATACCCTGCACAGAACCCTTAAATAATATATGTACTTGCTGCTTCATAAAGTTTATTTACCAGACCGGTAAGTTAGCCCCCGATTTAACATTCTTAAGAGCTTTCCGAACTGTCTCATCAGAGAGATTCATGGTATGTCCCTGCCAAAGAACCTTACCCTCAGCACTTATAAGATAAGCTGTGGGTATGCTCCTGACTCCATATGCCGAGTTCGTTTTACGGCTGTTATCTATAGCTACCGCGAATCTCATTTTATTATTCTGAACAAACTTTTTTACTTTATTTTTATCTTCAGCGGTAATAGCTATAATAACCAAGCCCTTTGACGCGTATTTTGAATGCAAATCCTTTAAATGTCCTATAGCCTTCTTGCAAGGCGGGCACCAGGTAGCCCAAAACTCCACCAAAACAACCCTTCCCTTTAAATGGGACAAAGTAAGGGTTTCTTTACTATTAAAGGAACTGCTTATATCAATTTCAGGTGGTTTTTGGCCTACTAAATTCTTACCTGCCGCTAAAACATTCTCTGAACAAACGCCCAAGAAAGCCAACACGCAAACAAAAGATATAAAAAGTATTGTTATTTTTCTCATAACACCTTCCCGGTATAACTCTTAAATCTTGGTTTTGTTATTGCTTATTAGCTCTTATCTATTTGCTATTAGCTATTTGCTAATTTGGTCGGGGCGACTGGATTTGAACCAGCGACCTCCACGTCCCGAACGTGGCGCGCTTCCAAGCTGCGCTACGCCCCGCGCATCTCACCAACTATATTCTTTATATATTCGCGACCTTCCGCCTCAGGCGGACGCGCTAGCCAAGCTGCGCTACGCCCCGAAAACATATCTATAGTATTTTAACTTATTTACAGGGAAAATTCAATATGTTATTAGAAAAAGTATTATTAAGACAAAGTTAAAATATAAACCGGTTCTTTTCGCTTTGGAGGCTTTGCGTACCACGTTCCACCGCGGCGGTGGAACTAAAACATACAAAGGTTTTATGAGGGGGATTTTAAGAATTTAACTTCTTAAGCCTTCTGGAACCTTTCCATCTGTCATGCATCCAC
>CBDUVS010000143.1:0-2484 GCA_965370735.1 uncultured bacterium
AAAATTAGGTAATGTCAAAATTATATCACACCTAAAGCCTTTTACAAGAAAAAATTATAAGGCAGTTATAATAGGCGTGTAGTTACCGAGTAATGTAAAGAATTTATATATTTTTAGTTGACATTAACCAGATACATAGTATAAAATAAATTTCCGGTGTTCTAAAGATGATATTTCTATAAAGATACGAAAAATATGGGATATTCATCCGAAGTCCGGAGCAAAGGATGCCAGGAAGCTTTATAAACGTAGTATGATTAAAAAGGAAAATTGTAAGGTTTTAAAAGAGGAAAAGTTAGATGAAAATTAGGTTGGGATTGCCCAAGGGCAGCTTGCAGGAGTCAACTTTTAAACTGTTTAAAAAGGCCGGTTTTAATGTATCTTGTTCTTCGCGTTCTTATATACCGTCGATAGATGACGATGAGATAAATTGTTTGTTGATAAGAGCGCAGGAGATGTCCAGGTATGTTGAAGAAGGTGTTTTAGATTGCGGTTTAACAGGTAATGATTGGATTGAGGAGAACTCATCTGATGTTGTCAAGGTAGCTGAATTAAGATACGCCAAACAGACTCTTAATCCCGTTAGATGGGTACTCGCGGTTCCTAATAATTCTCCTATAAAAAAAGTGAGAGATTTAAAAGGTACCAGAATAGCTACCGAACTAGTAAGTGTTACCAGGAAATATCTTAAAAAGAACAAAGTTAAAGCTGAGGTTGAATTCAGTTGGGGAGCTACAGAAATTAAGGTTCCGGAGCTGGTGGATGCTATTGTGGAATTAACTGAAACCGGTTCAAGCCTTCGCGCTAACAATCTTAAAATAATTGACGTTGTTTGCTATTCAACAACATGGCTGATAGCAAATAAAAAAACCTGGAAGAATGTATTAAAAAAGAAGAAAATTGAGAATATAGCCCTACTTTTAAAAGGGGCGATATTGGCAGAAGAGATGGTTGGCCTTAAAATGAATGTCATGGAGAAAAATTTAAACAAAGTTTTAAAAATTCTTCCTGCCATGCAAAAACCTACCATATCCAGCTTAACTCAAAGCAATTGGGTAGCGGTTGAAACCATCATATGTGAAAAAGAAGTCAGAGAGTTGATACCCAAGCTCAAGCGAGCTGGAGTTGTTGGAATCATTGAATATCCTTTAAATAAAGCGATTTACTAATATCTAATAGTTAATATTGGTATCTGTTTGAAACTAAATATTACACAGAGAATTTTACTGTTTCGAGAGACAGGAGGAAGTCAACATGCCTTGCGGTAAAAAAAGAAAAAGAAAAAAAATAGCTAAGCATAAGCGTAAGAAAAGATTAAAAAGAGATAGGCACAAGAAAAAGAACAAGTAAAATGAGGCTTTCGTCTATAAGTTTTTCTAAACTTAGGGCCTGCTTGGCAACTCTTTTGTTTTTGCTTATTATAGCGACGTTGAATTTCGCGGGGACCCATACTTTAAGCGCTAAGGTTAATGCAAAAAATGAGCAGATTGAGCGTGATACTAAGGCCTATGCCCATTTTATGATGGGTTTGATATTTGATAAGCAGAGAGAGCTTGATAGGGGCATAGCCGAATATAATAAGGCCTTGAAATATAATGAAGGTGCTTCCTGGATTTATCTTAAAATAGCCCAAGATTATATTAACCTTAATGAACTTGAGAATGCCAAGCAATATATTGATAAAGCGCTGCAAGTTAATCCTCAGAGTATCGAAGCGCATGCGCTCCTGGCTTATATCTACACCTTTGAAAAAGATTATGATTTGGCTATAGCTGAATACGAAAAAATTATTGAAGTTAACCCAATAGATAAAATTGCTTTATCTTCTTTGGCTGATATATTAGTTTTTCAAGGTAAGGATCAGAAAGCCATTGAGATTTACGAAAGGCTCGTTGAACAAGTTGATGATTTACCAATTCTCTATTTTAATCTAGGCCTTATTTATCTGCACATTGAAGATTTTGATAAAGCTATTGATCGGTTTGAAAAGGCGCGTGAGCTTGATGATGATTTTGTGCCCGCCTATTTGAGTTTAGCTCTTATAAATGAAATTCAAGGAAATAGCGATCAGGCAATATTTTATTATGAGGAGTCTTTAAAAAGAGACCCCTTAAACATTAACGTTTATAAACAACTGGGACAACTTTATATTGATAAAAAAGAGTATGAGAAGGCAATTGTTCGGTATGGTTTGATAGTTAAGCTGTATCCGGAAGACACTTCTTCATATATAACTTTAGCTTATCTGTATGCCGATGAAAAACGACTTGACAAAAGCATCGAAATTTTAAAAAAGGCAATTGAAGAAAATGTATCTCAGCTTGCCAGAGTTTATATTGCCTTGGGCACTATCTATCAGAAACAGGCTGTCAATAATTTAGCCGAAGAAGCCTATAAAAATGCTCAAGAGGTTAATCCTGAAAACGATCTGGCGTATTTTTATTTAGGTGTTTATTATGAGAATAATAATGAGAGAGATAAAGC
>CBDUVS010000144.1:0-2436 GCA_965370735.1 uncultured bacterium
CAGCCCTTGCCCGTCATGAATTCAGCTCCCACCAAATCCTCGTCCTTTAATCCCATAACCTTGATTTCTTCCGGTTTAGGAGTGTAGGGTTCTTTGCAATTGAGGCATATTCTCCTGACTAATCTCTGAGCCAATACCGCCTGCAGAGTCGAGGCTACCAGATAACCTTTTATACCCATATCAATTAATCGGGTAACCGCTCCCGGAGCATCATTAGTATGCAGGGTAGAAAATACCAAGTGGCCGGTAAGTGCCGCCTGAATAGCAATTGAAGCCGTCTCTTTGTCGCGAATTTCACCGACAAGGATCACATCGGGGGCCTGCCTGAGCATAGATCTTAAGCCTGATGAAAAGGTCAAACCAATCTGAGGCCTTATCTGAACCTGATTAATACCTTTTATCTGATATTCAACAGGGTCTTCAATGGTAATTATTTTTCTGTTAGGTTTATTAAGATAATTAAGGGCGGCATAAAGGGTGGTAGTTTTCCCCGACCCCGTAGGGCCGGTAACTAAGAGTGTTCCATTGGGCATTTCAATTAACTCTTCAAATTTCTTTCTATCTTCAGTAAGAAAACCTATTTCTTCCAAGCCGATAAGCAAGCTTGACTTATCAAGAATTCTCATAACTACCGATTCACCGTAAATACCGGGCAAGGTTGAAACACGTAAATCCAAATCTCTATCTAAAAGCCGGACTCTGATGCGCCCATCCTGGGGCAGCCGTTTTTCAGCGATATCAATACCTGCCATAAGTTTTATCCGGCTAATAATTGAACCCTGTAAATGCTTTGGCGGAGCGTGTACTTCATGCAAAAGACCGTCTATTCTATAACGAACCCTAAATTCTTTCTCCAGGGGTTCAACATGAATATCACTGGCTCTATTTTTTACAGCTTCACTTAGTATCAAACTTACCAAACGGATAATAGGGGCATCTTCTTCGCTGGTAGTATAAGCAAATCCAACCTCTTCAATATTGCCGCGATATTCCTTTTCAGTATCAATAGTTTGGACAACATTATCTAAGGCGTTTTTTTCTTCTTTCTTATCTCCGTAATATAAATTCTGATTCTCCTTGAGTTCATCTTCCGACGCAAGAATAGCTTTCACTTTTAAGCTTAATATTTCACTTAAATTATCCAAAGCTAAAAAATTTAGAGGGTCATCTGTGGCTATAGTTAAAACATCATCTTGAAAATTTATAGGTAGGATTCTGTGTTGATAAGCAAAAGATGAAGAAACTTTTTTTACGGCTTCATTGGTTACTTTCATACCTTTTAAAGAAACGGGCACGAGGCCAATTTGACCGGGTAAACCGGTAACCACATCTTCATTGGCGATAAAACCCATTTTAGCCAGTATATAACTAAAGCGATCCTTACTTTTAACTTGAAATTCAAGGGCTTGTTTAATCTGGCCATCAGTAAGCAAGCCTGTATTGCGAATACTGTCTTTTATGAGTCTACTGTTATCAATCAATTTGTCTAACCCTTTCGGGGTATATTATACAGCCAATTAAAGATAACGTCAAGAAAGGCTACACATATATCACTTAGCTATCATAGCTCTGATTCTATCACCCGCGTTTTCCGCGTGGTTCGCGATACTGGCGGATAAGTTTATAGATTTAACCATAAAGTAAACCGAAAGAGCGTCTTTACCGGAGTTAAAAACTTTTTTAGTAAGCGCTTTTTCTATCCTGTCAGACTCCCACTCTTGACGATGAACATCCTTAATGAGCTCTTTCATTTCTTCTCTGGTGCTATTTTTATAAGTTCTAAAAAACTCTTTTAGCCTTAGAGCTACTTTTTCCAGCGTTTCCACGGTTTCAGTAACTTTCTGGGTGTGCTGTAGTAACTCATCTTTAATAAAACCCATATCTACCTTTTTAAAACTGAGCCAGATAACCGTATCTTCCGCGTAATCTAAAACAGCATCCTGCTCCTTAAGGCACATCATGAAATCGGATTTAAAAACAGGCATATAAATACCTTTAGGTAAATGGGCGCTTATTTTACCTTTTATTAAATCAGCTTCGTGTTCTAAGAGCTGGACCTTGTTAGAGAGCTCCTCAAAGATATTATACTTCTTCTCTAAGTAAGCACTAACAGCCTGTTTCCAGATATGAATGCATTCATTAACCTTAGAAGCATGTTCAACAAAATCATCAAAGGGAGATTTTCTTAAAACGGATAAAATTGGTATTCTTCCAAACATAAACCATCACCTCCAGTTATAATTATCATTATACCTGATTGCAGAGATTAGTAAATTATACAATAACCAAACACCAAGAGACAAGATGCAAACAAATTCCAATCTCCAATCACCAATAACTAATAACAAGATACAAGTTATACCCTAGCGGGCACGTGCAAGTCACAAGTCGAAATCGTTGTTTTGTTTCTGTTTGGTTATTTGAATTTGGTTATTG
>CBDUVS010000145.1:0-2421 GCA_965370735.1 uncultured bacterium
TATACTAAAAGGCCTTTTTGGGGAGTTCGCAATATGACTGCTTATTTACGTTCCAGGGGATATTTCGTAGGCAAAGACTATAATGGTCGGGAAAAATCAGACCAATTTTAACCCTATTTTAAGGTGAAAGAGGTATAATGTAAAGGGGTTAAAAAGGAGGTCAAGGATGAGGAAAAAGATTGAAGCTGGGATAAAAGCAAAGGTAGCATTAGAAGCGTTCAGGGATGAAAAGACCTTAGCGCAGATAGCTTCAGAATACGGTATACACCCGAACCAGATAAGCAGGTGGAAGCAGGAACTTCTTAAACGGGCAAGGGAATTATTTGGTAGAGCGAAAGATTCAAGAGCGGTCGAACGCAAGGAATTAGTTGATAAACTCCATCGGACGATCGGAGAGCTTAAAGTTGAAAACGATTGGCTTAAAAAAAAATTAGATTTTTTGGGTTGAAAGAACGTATGATACTTATGGACAAAAAAGACAAGAGATTCAGCGCGAGGCAGCAATGTCAGCTTTTGGGCATAACCCGCTCAAACTTATATTATAAACCAGTGGGAATAAGCGAGCGTGACCAACAGCTTATGAATCTATTAGATAAGCAGTATACTAAAAGGCCTTTTTGGGGAGTTCGCAATATGACTGCTTATTTACGTTCCAGGGGATATTTCGTAGGCAAAGACCACGTGCGCACCCTGCTTAGGAAGATGGGATTACAAGCGATATTTGCCAAACCGCATCTATCAAAGCCGAATACCCAGCATAAGGTATATCCTTATTTGTTAAGGAATTTGGAAATTGTGCGGCCTAATCAGGTGTGGAGCACGGATATAACTTATATCCGGCTGGCATATGGATTTGCTTATCTGGTTGCTATAATAGATTGGTATAGCCGTTACGTGTTAAGCTGGAGATTATCAAATAGCATGGATTCAAATTTTTGTATTGAGTCGGTACAAGAAGCTTTGATGAACTATGGCAACCCGGACATTTTCAACAGCGACCAGGGGAGTCAATTTACGAGCCAGGATTTTATCAATGTACTTGTGGAAAACAAAATCAGCATCAGCATGGATGGTAAAGGCAGATATCTGGATAATATCTTTGTAGAGAGGCTGTGGCGTTCAGTTAAGTATGAAGATGTTTACCTCCATGACTATCAGAGCATACCCGAAGCCAGAGAAGGATTAACGAGCTATTTTGAGTTTTATAATTACGAACGGTTTCATCAAGGCTTAGACAATAAAATTCCATGGGAAGTACACACCGGGGTTATGTTAGAAAAGACAAAAAAGGTTCTTTGTAAAGTTTAAAAAATTTCACCTTAAATTTTCTCAAAAATGGTCTTGACAAACCCGACCACTTTAAACCTCACAATACCGACAATAAAAATCAAACAAATCCCATAAATAAAATATGCTGCTGTTATGCTTAAACACAGAGATAAAATTCGTATTGGCGGCAGACATCCTCCAGTAGTTCTCCAGACATAAAAACAAAGTAACACCCCCGGATAAATAGCAAGGCCAATTACAATAATCCCAATCACATACAACAAAAGCGTAAATATCATCTGAGCTATAGCGGCGCCAACCCACTTCATCCTCTCCCTCCCTGTTTATAAGGTTTCATTAAACCAATCCATACATATTTTTTCAAACTCATCCGGATATAGGTCGAAAATCTTTTCGGCATGTCCTGCCTGCTTTATAATATGCAGTTTTTTAGGTTCATTGGCCTTATCGAAAAGTTTCTGACTATGCATTGGTTTAATAAGCCAATCCTTTTCTCCATGGATAAAAAATACAGGTATTTTTATCTTATCAACCACGTCAATAGGTTTAACCTTTTTAAGAAAAGGGTTGCCAGGCCGAATGCCTTTGCCTTTTCCCTTTGGCCCGATATTTAATTTAAAATCATTCACCATTTCCTCTTCCCAAAAATGAAAGTCTATCTCCCAAAAATCATACGGGGCGCTCACAGAGATAAGACTATCAATATCATCCCTTTGACCGGCCTCAATAAGAGCAATTGAGGCCCCCAGAGAAAAGCCGATAACACCTATCTTTTTATATTCCTTTTCTTTCGCGTATGAAATAATCAGCCCCAAATCTTCTCCTTCATAAGAGGTCCAACTGAATAATCCTTCGCTTTTCCCATGCCCCCGAAAATCAAAAGTAATAACATCGTATCTTTGAGCAAACATCTTAGCTATTTTTTTAAAAAGATATACATCCTTATTATTAAAAAACCCATGGGCCAGGATGATTACTTTAGAATGTCCGTTATTATAGTGCGTAAACGCTATCTTTTTGTGGTCTTTTGTTTCAATAGTAGAAACATTTTCCCCCATAGAATAAAAAGGTTTAACCATAATCAAACCCCCTATTAAAATCAGCGCCCCCAACAACGCCTTCCTCATCCTA
>CBDUVS010000146.1:0-2394 GCA_965370735.1 uncultured bacterium
AAGAAAAGTGTCAGATTTTTCTGACACTTTTTTAAAACCTGATGTATAAAATGAGACTGATTTATGTTTTTAGGGGGGGGGGTAGGGGAAATTTTAAAATTCTAAAGCCGGCTGCATGCGGATGTTGAACTAAGCCGCGGAGCGGCAATTTTTTTTATAATATATTTCGATCATGATATACCATCCTTAAATTGATTTTCCACAAATCACTTAATTTAATTAATGGAGGTATATCATGACCGAATTAAGAAAACGCTTCACCCAGGATTTACAACTCAGAAATTTTTCTGAAAGAACTGTTGAAGCTTATGTACGTGCTGTTAGACAATTGGCCGAGCATTTCAACAAACCACCAGATACCATCACTGAAGAAGAACTCAGAGAGTATTTCCTCTACAACAGAAATGTACGAAAATGGTCAAGAAGCGCAAGCACTATTTCAATCTGCGGCATTAAATTTTTCTTTATCCATACCCTTGGCAAAGAATGGACTACCTTTAAACTGGTAAGGCCGCCTAAAGAAAAAGCCCTACCCGAAATTCTTAGTATGAAAGAAGTTAAAAGAATCTTCTCCTGTGTCAAAATGGACTATCACAGAATCTGCCTCAAAATCATCTACTCTTTAGGATTAAGATTGCAGGAAGGTACACACCTGCAAGTGAGTGATATTGATTCCGACAGAATGTTTGTTCACGTACATAAAGGAAAAGGCGCTAAAGACAGACTCGTTCCCTTACCTAATGCTACGCTTAAATTCTTACGTAAATTTTGGAAAACACATCGTAACCCCAATTTTCTTTTCCCCGCTCCAGGCAGAGGGAAAGGGGCTAAGCTTATGCCAACAAATAATAAACCTGTTCCAAAGTCAAGTATCCAAATCGCTTTTCAAGAGGCTTGTCAAAGGGCTAAGATCAATAAAAAAGTATCCGTCCATCATTTAAGACATTCATACGCCGTACATCTGTTGGAAGCCGGCGTTGATTTCAGATATGTGCAGGAATTCCTGGGACATGAAGACCCTAAAACTACGCTTATTTACACTAAACTTATTAATATTTCACTTGCCGATCCTATAGCTGCTATTAATAAAGTTATGGATAATATCAAATGACCGTCAATGAGATTATCCGGCTATACAGAGGGAAATATGAAAACACCTATGGAATGAATATGCTGCCTTCTCATCAGAGGGCGTTGGATGATTTAGCTAAATGCAGAACCGAAGAAATGGGAACCGTACACTGGCATTGTAATAAATGCAACCAGGATCATTTCTCTTTTATGCCTTGCAGAAACAGAAGTTGCCCTAATTGCCAAAACAATAAAAAGATAAAATGGCTCGTAAAGCAGTTGGACATAAAACTGCCTGTTGAGTACTTTATGGCTACATTCACCATACCTGAATATCTAAGACCTATTGCCAGAAGTAATCAAAAAGAGTTCTACAATATTCTTTTTAAAGCTGCGGCACAGGCAATAATGAAACTGGCTAAAGAAAAAAAGTACATGGGCGGTCAAATCGGTATTATAGGCATCCTACATACCTGGGCAAGAAACTTGGCCTTTCATCCTCACGTACACTTCCTCATTCCCGGCGTCGCTATCTCTAACGATAAAAAGAAAATTCTCTTTAGTAAAGAACATTATCTAGTTTATGCGAATGCGCTCTCGAAAATATTTCGCGCTATTGCTATTAAGCTCTTAAAAAAATCGGATATTGAAAACATTGATTACAACCCGGCTTTTATTAAAGACTGGGTTGTTGATCTCAGGTCTGTGGGAAACGGGCAAAAAGCTATTGAGTATGCTGCAAAATATATTTATAAAACCGCTATCTCAAACACGAATATCATTTCATGTAAAAAGGGTATTGTTACTTTTAAATATGAAGATTATGAAACAAAAAAAACAGTGACACGCTCTCTACCGGTTATGGAATTTATCAGACTGTTCCTGCAGCATGTCCTGCCATATAGGTTTCAAAAAGTGAGATACTATGGTATTTTGCATCCTAAAAATAGATTGATTTTTAATATTATCCGTTTGTTGTTAAGAGCAAAATTTAAGATTCCCGACAAATATCTCAATTTTCAAACTGGCGTTAAGTGTCCTAACTGCGGAGCTGTTATGGACTTTGTTGAAGTATTAGACAGAGCGCCTCCATAAGTTTTGATGTACTTTGAAATAATAGATGTAATTTTTTTTGAAATCTTAATTGGTTTAGGGAATCGTACGGCCAATTTAGAATATTTTAGAGGATTTAAGTAAAATCATGATCAACTATATTTATTCAAAAACATTATCTTTACATTATTTTACCTCAGCTTTAATAAATAAAGACAAATTTCTATAATTCTACGCTTAAAAAAGCAACGAGCAAATACGATAGGTAAT
>CBDUVS010000147.1:0-2370 GCA_965370735.1 uncultured bacterium
TCACGCAAAGTTATTCCGGTAAAAGTCAATAGATTTTTTAAATTCTATTGTGTCATAAAGTTAACATAAGCGTTCTTTGAAAATTAGGTAAAACCTTGACATAAGCTATAACCTTTGTTATAAAATATTATAGCGGAAGCATTGATCCCGCATTTAGCGTTGTTATTACGCTATGGGACAGCTTCCGTTCCTCTCTTTTTAAATTTTGCCGTCTCGATATCGGAGCCATGGAATCAAAATCTTGATAGCGCCGATTTTTGTCCTGCGAGGCTACCTTCTTGATTGCAACTTTTTTTGCTCTGTTTTTGCGATCAATTTCCGGGTCAAACTTTTCGTTATGTTTAAGCATGCCATAAATGATTCTTAAAGTTTTATGCATGCATAAGCCAATGGCTGCCATTTTGCTCATTCCTTTATTGACATGGTCTAAGTAAATTTCACGGATAAGCGGATTTGTTTGTATGGCATTCAAAACTACCATGAATAAAATTTGACGAGGCACTTTACGCCCTTCTTTGCTCATACGAGAACCACCGGAGCCATCGCCGCTAATTTTAAAGACCGGGTGAACACCAAAAAAAGAAGATAGCTTTTTTGCCGCTGAAAATCTCTTTACAGTCTGGATTTCCATCATTAACCCAATGGCAGAGAGCTTACCTATTCCTATGAAGCTAGCTATAATATCTATTTCAGGAAGAGAGTAGCTTCCCTCTATAAGCTCTGTTTGCTTATCAATAGCTTGGTTAAGATGGATAATTTCTTGAGCTGTGGCTGCGACTAAATTTTCAGTAATCTCGTCGGAGAAAGAAGCGACACTCTTCTTAGCCGTAGAAATAAGCTCTTCTGCGCGGAAGTTAGTGATATAAGGGATTTTAGCGACAGAAGACTTTTTCGCTTTAGATAATTTTTTAGCTGTAGGGTAAAGAACTAATAGCTTAAGTACCCATTGAGGCATGCCATCTTTACAAAAGGTTAAAATTTCAGGATGTGCTGAATATAGCAACGATTCTAATTGATTGAACAATTGAGTTCTTTGTTTGGTTAACATTTTAATGAAACTCCATTGTTTTCGTAAACTTGCTAAAGGATCTTCGGATTGATAAGAAATCTTCTCAGGATGAACAATTAAATATTCAGCAATATTTCTGGCGCTAATTTTATCTGTGCCGATACGATTCATAGACGCTTTGCTACTATAGTTAACCCCTCGAGGATTTAAGCGAGCAGTCTTTAAGTTCAGCGCTCCTTGGAAAGAAACTAAAGCCTTGAACCAGTTATTTTCATAACCACCTGTACTTTCGACAGCGGCATAAAGCTTAACGCCGGGATGCTCTTTGAAAAAACTGTAAAGCCTTTGGTAAAGACAACAGTGGCCGTCAAAGGTATCATCCAATTGAAAGTTAGATTCTACTATCTCTTTTTTGGCATTAAGAATCACAGCGTCTGCATATCCTTTACTTACATCGAGACCTAAATAATAGTTTTCCATATACTCTCCTTTTGGTAAAATGTTAAAAATGCCAGAAATCATCAGTCTTGTGAAATACGGTGTCAAAGCACCAAGTTATTCCCCGACTTAAATCTGGCGGAAGGAAGAAACTTTGCGCCGGGTTCGAAGCCCACGCCGCTATCCTTCTCTTCCAACAGTTTAAAGGTTTTACCTAAAAAAGAAAGTTTTAACATCATGACTAAACTAATACTAACTTTAAGCATACAAGCCGCCAAGAACGCAAAGAGGGATGAGATATGATAGAGAATGAAACAGCTCACGGATTTACACGGATATTCACGGATCGGAGGATATTTTTTTTAAAGTTCTGAATTCATGGCATCCGTGAGCAAAAATAATCCGTAATTAAGATAATGATTGGAATGGTTTGTATTTTTTGTGTCTTATGGCAGAAGTCTCTCAAAATCTTTGCGTTCTTTGCGCCTTTGCGTGAAAAAAAAAGATATTAGAATGCGTAGGTGAATCCGGCAAGGACGCCTTCTATGTGAGTTTCGCTGTCAGGTTCATAAGCAACCCATCCTCCACCGATATCAAGTTCCTCGGACTTGCTGATTTCCCACCAGGTAAAATAAGGGGTTAGATCAAAAAAGCAGTTTGGCCGAAGGGTAAACCTGAAGGGAGCCTTTATTTCTGTTCCTGATACATCTCCTAAATCAAATGTCATTCCTCCTAAACAGTCAGCATGCATTTTAGTCGAAGAACCGCCGGAAAACATGAAAGTTACGTCCAGCCCGAGAGATAGTTTAGGCGAATACTCATAAGTAAAACCGCCCCCGAATCCATAATATGTCCAACCAGTACTGCTCCCCATAGGTAATGCCCCATACTCCATTCTCAGCGTCATATACGGGCACGTCTAT
>CBDUVS010000148.1:0-2369 GCA_965370735.1 uncultured bacterium
CGCTTCTACTACCGACCCTTCCTTTATTCTTATTTCCTCACCGGTATCAACATCTGTAGCCACTATGACCAATGGAATCTTTAGATCCTTGAATTCAATATCACCAATAATAGCTCTTAATAACTTTTTAACTTTCTGCCCATGAATAAATCCTTTAAACATAAGCGCTAAATTAGGGTCTGCCAACTGAAGTAACTGCTTAAAATCTACTTTTAAAACCATCTCCTCAAAGTCAGCTATATCTCCTTTTCTGGCAAAGCAAGCGCCAACAAGCGCGCCCATACTTGAACCTGCCAACAAATCTATATGTACATTGTTTTCTTTTAAGGCCTTCAAAACTCCAATATGAGCCAAGCCTCTTGCCGCGCCGCTACTCAAAGCCAATCCTATTTTAGATTTTTTCTTTTCAAAAAATTTCATTTTTATATCCTAATTAAATATAATGCGGTTAAGTTATACATATATCAGGCCCATAAAACTGCCCGAATAAATTATATCACAAATATTATGCCGCAAACTCATTTAAATCCTCACTATACATTCTTTGCATCCTCCCACAAATTTCTTATCCAGTACCATTGCTCGGGATATTTTTCAATATACCCTTTAAAAAAATTAAAAAGCCTTCCTGCGGCCTCTTCAAGATTTTTTTCTCTATTTTGTTTCATCTCTATTCTTTCCGGACTTCCTATAATAATCTTGTGAGTATCGTCACCTTTCCTGATTATCACTGCCGGTAAAATTGGCACAGCTTGCTTTTGGGCAAATACAAAAGCTCCCCGCGCTATCCTGATTTCTCTTCCCCAGCAATTAAGCCTTATGCCCTTCTCGCCACCGTTTAAATCAACCATCATAGCTACTATTTCATTTCGCTTAAGCGCGGCCAGAACATCTTTAGCGGCATGATGAGAGTAAATAATCCTTACTCCCTTACCTTGCCTTGTAGCCTGAAACAACTTGTCAACTCCTTTGTTTACATCTTCCCAAACCACAACATTCATACTGTAACCCTTAAGCGCCAAAAGAGATGCGGCAAATCCGCCGTTTCCCATATGAAGTCCGGCCAATATAGCTCCCTTGCCCTCCTTTAAAACGGCATCTAAATTTTCCCGCCCCACGATTTCAACGCAATCATTCAGATACTCTTTGTTTAATCTCGGAATACAAAAAAAATCCACAAGGCTTTTATTGAAGTCCTTAAAACCGGCTCGAATTATTCTTTGGGCCCGCTTATGTGTAATTTTACCCTCAAACATTCTTTCAATGATTCTTGTCCGTTCCTGTCTATCTTTTCTCATCAAAAAATAGCCGGCCCCGCCAACTCTTTCGGCTATCCAATAGCTTATTTTTAGAGGTAACCTCAGAATCAATTCTCCATAAAACCGGTAGATAAAATAAATTATCACGGTTAATCAACTTTCCTCTTAGATAAAGCATCTCCGGAATTTTTTGAGTAACTATTTATGGTATTCATAATTAATGCGGCACTTTTTACAGCCGCGAGCGGTTTGGCGGCTGCCATTGCTTTTCTTTTCATTTGTTTTAGGCGGGCAGGATTTTTAAGTAAAACCTGAATCATATCCTGGAGCTGACTTATTTTTTCTATCTTACAGGCTGCGCCTTTACTAATTAAATATTCACCATTGGCCTCTTCCTGCCCCGGTATTACGTTTATGAGTATAGCCGGTAAGCCCTTAACCAATAGTTCCGAGCTGATAAGCCCTCCCGGTTTAGTTACGGCAATGTCAGATACACTCATAAGCTCATCAATATTACAGATATAATCGTAAATCCTTAGAGGTATTCTTAATTTTGGTAAACTTTTCTCCAGTTTCTTTTTTAACATTTTATTCTTGCCGGTTACAACAATAAGCTGAAGTTTCATCCTTGAACTATTTAAATGCATCACAGCTTTTACAATCGGCCCCAGCCCCCACCCTCCGCCCATTATAAGAATAACCGGCAAATCTTCCTCCAAACGCAGTTTCTTTTTTAACTCAGATCTATTTTGTTCCTGAGAAAAAAACGGGTGAACGGGAATTCCAAAAGCGTAAACTTTATTTGCCGCTATTCCTTGAACTATAAACTCTTTTTTTATCTCATCTGTCGGCACAACAAACTTATCTACGTACTTATTAAACCAATAAGGATGAACGTCATAATCAGTCATCACTGCTATCAGCGGGGCGGAAATCTTTCCGCTTTCCTTAAGCATTGAAGTGAATCTGGAAGAAAGTGCTTGCGTGCAAACTATCGCGTCAGGGTTAAAATCGTTAATAGCTCTTTCGTATTTTTTAATTAACGGTATGCTTAAGAAGCGGTTGGCCGGTTTTCCGCCGGGCTCTTTCTTTTGAACATTATATACATAA
>CBDUVS010000149.1:0-2301 GCA_965370735.1 uncultured bacterium
TATCCCTTTGAGCATAAGGGGTACTTTTTATGAAATCGCTATCTTTTAAATTAGATATCTTATCTTTAATCTGTTGGTCTAGGCCGTAATCACCGACATCTTTATTCCAGCCGGCGGCAGCTTCAGCATTACCTTCAAAAACTTCCTTAATTAACTTAAGCTCATTAAGTCTTTCTTTAGCGAAAGATATTTTATTCATTAGTCTTTCGTCTAAATCCTCCCCTTCAATAGTAACCGGCAGGTGATATAAAGGAGCGGCATTGGAAACTATAACATTCTTAGCTATAGAAGATAGTTCTTTTAAGGTAGCTACAGCTGAAGTGATATCCGTTCTCCAGATATTTCTGCCGTCAACTAAGCCGGCGATAAGAGTCTTATCTTCGGGAAAACCAACTTTTTTAATATTATCAAGGTTGGCTTTACCGTTTACAAAATCAAGGCCGATAGCGGCTACCGGAAGCTCATATAAATCCGCTAAGAAGTCTACGGCTTCATAATAAGTAAAGAGGTTTATTTTTACATTTAGGCTTTCAAATTTTTTATAAGCTTCTTTAATGGCCGCGATTTCATCGGCTTCCAGCTCCAAAACAAAAGCCGGCTCATCAAGCTGCACCTCTTCAAACTCATGGATAAGCTCAACATAAGCATCGGTTAGACTTAAAAGCATTTCCTTAAAGTTCTCTTTAGCCGCGCCCTTAGAAAGCTTTAAAAAAGTGAAGGGGCCGACAAAATAAGGAATACCCTTATTAAATTCAGCTAATTTATATTTGGGTTTATTAGACGCGGCTTTAAAACCAACACCTTCTATTTCGGAAACCAGGTAGTGATAGTTAGTATTAAACCATTTAGTCATCTCCAAGGCGTCTTTACCGCGACAGAACTCATAATATTCATCCGGAGTATTATAGCTTTTTAATCCCAGCATGATGGCTGTATCCAGCATATTATCATACATAGTCATTTCACCTATAGGAAATTTATCAACATAGTTCTCATAGGTAGAAAGCATATTTTCTTCAATGGCCTTTAAGCCGCTTTTTAATTCGCTTTCCGGAATAGCTTTTTTCCAATAGTTTTCAGTTACTTTTTTAAATTCTCTGTTTGCGCCGAGTCTAGGAAAGCCATACGCGTAAGTCTGCATTTAATATTTCCTCCTATTTTACTGTTTCGTATTGTCAAAATTATTTAAATTAAATCACCAATATTCAAGTTACAAGATACAAACAAATTCCAATCTTCAATAATCAATCATCAAACAGTTTCTCTTATTTTTTTCTATGTTTTTTTGCTTTTGCTTGTGACTTATGACTGATGACTTGTTTCTTGTTTGTATCTTAGCCCTTAGCTCTAAGCTATTAGCCCTTGCCTATAAACCATGAGCCAAGAGCTATGAGCTATTTCCTATTTTTTCAATCCTACTGTCTCTAAAGCTTCTCCGGCTTTATAAGAACTCCTGACATAAGGAGCGCTGGCTACAAATTTAAATCCCCTTTTAAGGGCCTCCTGTTTATATTCTTTAAATTTTTCCGGGCTTATAAAATCAATCACCGGATGATGGTTTTTGCTGGGCTTAAGATACTGCCCCAGAGTTAAAAAATCACAATCAACCTTTCTTAAATCATTTAAGACCCTCAAAACCTCTTCTTCTGTTTCGCCCAAGCCCAGCATTAAACCGGACTTAGTAAATATAGAAGGGTCTTTTTCTTTCGTATATTTTAATACTTCAAGCGATATCTTATAATTAGCCAGAGGCCTGACCTGATTATATAAAGCGGGTATGGTCTCAACATTGTGATTAAGAACATCCGGCTTGGCATCTATAACAATATCAAACAATTTTTTCTTACCCTGAAAGTCGGGAACAAGAACTTCAACACTTTGGGCTTGGGTGTTTTCTTTTATTTCTCTTATGGTTTGACCAAAAATATCAGCACCCTGCAATTCAAGATCATCTCTGGTAACGCTGGTGATAACCACATGCTTTAAACCTAATCTTTTAACCGCCTCGGCAACTCTCTTGGGCTCATCTAAGTCTGACCCCTTAGGCTCACCCTTAGTGACCCCGCAGAAACGACAGTTGCGGGTACAGATATCACCCAAAATCATAAAAGTCGCCTGTCCATTAGAAAAGCATTCTCCGATATTAGGGCAATGCGCTTCCTCACAAACCGTATTTAAATTCAAGTCCGCTAAAAGCTCTTTGGTTTTATTTAAATCCTTAAGATTTATCTTCTTGTTCAGCCAGGCAGGTTTCCCGGTTATCAAAGTACGGTTCATTTTCCTTTAAACTTTTTCCTTGTA
>CBDUVS010000150.1:0-2279 GCA_965370735.1 uncultured bacterium
TTGACCCTTATTAATTTTGAGCAAGGGTCAACAGTAGACTTGACCCCATTTCCACAAATTTTTCTTTCTGCCAGGCGCGAGGGTGCTCTCGGCAGTCATCCTCTCCTCTATAAATGCTGCAGATCGTTCTATTTCCGCTTTAGGATTGTACCTGCGCACAGAATGCGGGTAGCCTTTTCCGCGCAGCCTTTGATCTATGTCCGCCATTCTTTCATAAATGACGCTAATGCCGTCTTTAAGCAGCGAAGCTGTTTCTTTTAAGGGAAGACTCGAATCTATGCTGTGGTCTTGGCAGAATGTACGCGTTTCGGAGAGGCTGCGGGACACGATATCTTTTAAGAAGGGCTGAATAAAACCATTCCAGAATACAGTTCTCGGTGAACCCTCGAACCCCACGCCCTGATAACTTACTTGCTTTCCAAAAAAATCAATGACCTTCATACCCTTTCCGGACAAGAGGAAGGTCCAGGGAGTAACCTTGTCTTTTTCGAGTTTCTGAAACTCAAGCTCAATACGCTCTTTCATGAAACTATATGCCGCTGATCTATTCATCTTTTCAGATAACATGGGCATCACCTGTGGGGATGAAGCGCAGCGGAATCTCCATCCGAGTGCATGCCGTGGTTAGACTTATAATTCTTGCTAATTATCAAATTTTTCAGGGGGAAATTGCTTTATCCTCTCCTTAAGCGTTTCTAAATTAAATAAATGATTTATTGCCTGAACATCTTTAATAAGAACTGCTCTTGTTTCTTTGTGGCTTTTCCAAATCATATTAATTTTCTGTTCGGAAAGGCGATCATTACCTAAATTAGGTATAGAGCTGATTAAAAGATTTAAATTCATATTATGAAAGCTTATCCATCTGGCAAGTTTAAGTAAGATTCGTGTTTCATCCTTATCAAAAAGGCCAGTCCGTGCAGCTTCCTCAAGGACTATTGATTGTAAAAAAGTTACGTGAAACCTATAGGTTTTATCGCCAGTATTAATATTTAGAGGATTATCAACGGTATGAAGGCCTTGCCATGTCGCTGATAATTCAGTCCCCAATAAAAACAGATACTTCTCTTTTTCCTGTTTCTGCGTAACACTATTTTGAAAAAAGAAAATAGCTATAGCTATAGAAATACCCAATAACACTGAAACAAAAGCTGAAGTTAATCCAGTCCACCAACTCCAAATTTGGTCTGGAGACTTCTCCTGGATCAAGTGTGAAAAAAATACAGCAATTAATATCGCTAATATGGCAAACCCTATAACTGGCAGATATTTCATGATAGTAAAAATTCTCTAATAGGTAAGTCTAACGTCTGAACTGAGCTACGGCATTCGGCCTACGCTTTACTCCGGCCTATCCGAAGCTGCACGACCTTCTTCCGTTAGCTCAAGTGATTTGTTATGTGGCATAGTTTTTGCTTTGTTATACTTTTTGTTTGACATTTATTATCAACGTATATAAAGAATTAATTTAACATTATTAAATAATGAGTTGTGATTTTAAAACACTAAACAAAAGGAGGTGAGCGATGGCCTTGCCAGTTGCAGCAACCCCTATTCTAAAAGGAAAAGATGCATCTGATTTTTTACACAGAATCGAAAGAGATTTGCAAAAACCATTAAAATATACCCCAACTCCAAAACTAAAACATGCTAAAGCATTAGTTAAAAAATATGCCACAAAAGGAAAGAAATGAGATTATTGACAGTGGATGGAAATTACAAAAAGTCACCGATAATAATATTCTCTTCACTTTCGATTGTGGCGACAAAGATTTAAACGAATATTTTCATAAAGACGCTTTGCTTCATAAAGAAGCACTGATTAGTCAAACTTACCACCTTAAGGCCACAGAAGATTTTGATTTATCTGTGGCCTTAATTGATTTATGTAATGATTCAATTCGCCTGACAAGATTTGGTCAAATCCCTGATCTTCCTGAAAATAAAAGATATCCATTCCTTCCAGCCGTTAAAATTACTCGTCTCGGAGTTTCCCTACCGTTCCAGGGGCTCGGAGTTGGCTCACACCTTATTAACATGGTTAAGCGTCTTTTTATTACACAAAACCGGACAGGCTGCCGGTTTTTAACGGTAGACGCATACAACAATATCGATCAAAAGGCTATTAAGTTTTATCAAAAAAATGGCTTTCAACACTTTTCCGACAAAGATAAAAACAAAAAAACTCGTGCCATGTTTTTTGATCTCAAACGAATGTTAGAAACATAACGTCTTTAATCAGCGGTGGCGCCAATGAACTTGCCGCGTCAGCGCCGCAG
>CBDUVS010000151.1:0-2277 GCA_965370735.1 uncultured bacterium
GGTTGACGATGCTCACAAAAGAGGGTTGAAAGTATTTTCCTATACGTTAAATGAAACGGATGATATAGAGAGAGTTAAGTCATTAGAGGTTGATGGTATCTTTTCCGATTTTCCGGACAGGGTATAAGGCTATTACAGATAAAAGTGCTTGCTGGAACATATGGAGAAAAGAAAGGTTAATACTATACATACCAATAATATGTTTTGGATTAAAGTTGAGGATTAAGGGGAAGTAATGAAGAAAACCTTATTTTTATTTTTCACTTTCATTTTAATAACTGTCGTTTACAATAAAGCAGGTGCCCTTATTTGTCCACAGGAGCCTTTGCATAGAGCAGCACAGGAAGGCAATTTAAGAAAAGTAAAAAGCCTTGTTGAGAAAGGTGCAGATGTCAATGCGTTAGGTAAAAGACTGGGTAGGGCCCCATTACATTGGGCAGTAGGAAAAGATTTTGGAGAAAGAGTATCATATCTTGAAGTTGTAAAGTATTTAGTCGAATCCGGAGCAAAGGTTAATTTAGAAGGTAGAAATGGTGAAACTCCGATATTTGTTGCGATATGGGGCGGTTCCCTTGATATAGTTAACTATTTAGTTGAAAAGGGAGCAGATATAAATAGAAAAAATCAAGAGGGAGAAAGTTTATTGCATTGTGCTATTATCGCTCGTCATCGCAATATAGCTATGTATTTAACAGATGCAGGTGTTGATGTAAATGCAAAGGATAAACGCAAACGGACAGCTTTACATAAAGTTGCCTGGATCGGAAATGTAAAAATTGTTGATTATTTAGTAAAGCGGGGGGCAGACATCAATGCCAAAAATGAGGATAGAGAAACAGCATTGTATAATGCCGCAGTGTATAACCATATCGAGATAGCTAAAGATTTAATTGAGGTAGGAGCAGATGTTAATTTAGCAAACATAAGTGGTACCACTCCTTTAATGGCGGCAGCAAGAGGTAAATTGGAAATAGTTAAGCTATTGGTAGGAGCCGGTGCAGATGTTAATGTTCGTAATAATTATAAAACCACTGCTTTATTTGATGCCATAAATTTATTGCATACCTATCCCGAAGCAAAGGATAATGTTATAGAAATAATCAGATACCTGGTTAATGCCGGGGCTGATGTCAATGCAAGGGATAGTCATGGAAGAACTACTTTATTTCGTGCAATACCGGAAGACCAATTAGAAATAGTTAAATGTTTAGTAGAATGTGGAGCGAAAGTTGATATAAAAGCCGATACCGGACACACCCCGCTTGATTGGGCCGTAATTTATAAGGCCAAAGATATAGAACGCTATCTACGTGTACAGAAAAAGGGCATTTCAAAAAGGGGGCACTAAAAGTTACTAAAAAGATATGGGAGGTTTAGAGCGATGGAAAAAAAGGGAGACATACTACATTTTTCAATAGAAAAGTATAGGACAGATATGAAAATTTACAAAAATAATTTGACTAAATTAATAATAACCACTTTGTTTTTTGGTCTATTTTGTGCAGCAGGTATAAAAGCGGGTGAACCCGATTATTTAATTGCTGAAGTTTTTTCAATACCGGATTATAATACTAAAGTACCTCATAATTTTTTTACAGATATAGGTCTGGATGGCAAAACCGGAAATATTAGTTTGGTTAATGATTATGCCTGGTGTGAGATACCCTATAGAAACGGAGAGTTCGATTTTAAAAGATCATTTATAGCTCCGACAAAAGGATATAAATTGAAAGCAATAGCGAGTAATCCGAACGGAGTATATGTTTTTGATGTTTTAGCAAATTCTATTATGGCAGATAGAAAAAATTATAAAGTTCCTGTTAAAATCAATAATCCTACCTGTATGGCTTATCATAAAGGTGAAATATACGTGGCGGATAAAAGTGCAGGAAAGATTTATAAATTACGATTAATAAGAGGTCAGGCTAAAATATTGCAAACTTTTAAGGCACATAAAAGTATTTGCGGATTGGCATCTGACGGTAACTTTTTATATTCTTGCGATAGCAATAATATTTATAAATATGATTTTGATATGAATAGAACTCTTACCTATAAATTGAATGTCTCTATTAGCGGTATTACACTGTCCGGTTCAGGCGAAATTTTGGCTATAGCAAAGAATAAAAGGAAAATTTACAGATTTAAAGGTAGTGTCAAAAATTGAATGAAAAGATATGAAAAGTAATCTTCCCCCTTTGAAAAAGGGGGAGATAAATGGGGGGTACAAACTGGTAACATAGTTTACAAAATAAACCGGATACATGGTTTACACTG
>CBDUVS010000152.1:0-2213 GCA_965370735.1 uncultured bacterium
CAGACAGTAGACAGGGTTATCAACTCGTTCGCGGTTCATCAGCAGGAACAGGTTAGGACACAACTTTCAGCGACAATTTTAGCGGTTTTATCACAAAAACTTATTGTTAAAAAATCAGGCCGGGGACGGGTGGCTTGTTTTGAAATTATGGTTAGTACTTCCTCAATTCAGAGCTTGATAAGAGAAAGAAAAACTTTTAGGATTTCTACTGAGCTTCAGACCGGATCTAAATACGGCATGAAACCTTTTGATTACTCACTTATAGAACTATGCCAGCAAGGTATTATTTCAAAAGAGGCGGCAGTAGTAAACGCGTTTGATAAGGAGCAATTTGAGTCAATGTATCGTGAAAGGATAGGTAAATAATTATGGCCGATGATTTTCTGAGAAGAAAACCATTAGGTGGTATTCTTCTTGATCAGGGTATAGTCAGCCAGGAGCAATTAGACCAAGCGCTTGAAGAGCAGAAAAAAAGCGGCCAGTTGTTAGGCAGGATCCTGGTTGAATTCGGCTTTGTAAAAGAGGAAAGAATTTTGGAAGCTCTTGGCATCCAGATTGGCATGAAAGTTACCAACCTGGCCGATATGGATATACCCGAAGAGGTCATTGAGCAAATGCCTCCTTCATTGGCCCAGGTTTATAATGTTGTTCCCGTTAAATTTGAAAACAATATTATTACTGTAGCTTTATCGGATCCTCTTAATATAAATGTCCTGGATGATTTAAGATTTGTTTTGAATTGTGAAGTTCAGGGAGCGATAGCCACAGAGGAAGATATTAACGAGGCTATAAAAAAATATTACGGGGTTACTTCTCAGGAAGATTCCCTCAATACTCTGGTTCAGGAAATAGAAAAAAGTACTCCCGCGGTTTTATCGGCTGAAATTCAAGAAATGCAGGATATTACCAGCTTAAAAGAGCTTGCCTCCCAGGCGCCGGTTGTAAAGCTGGTTAACCTGGTTCTTTTGCAGGCTGTAAAAGATACGGCCAGTGATATTCATTTTGAACCCTTTGAAGATGAATTTAAAGTCCGTTATCGTGTTGACGGTGTTTTATATGAAATAACCCATCCTCCCAAGAATCTTAGCTTGGCCATAACTTCCAGAATAAAAGTTATGGCTAGTCTGGATGTAGCTGAAAGCCGAATTCCCCAGGATGGCAGGATTATGATGCGCGTTGCCGGAAGAAGTATTGACTTGCGTGTTTCTACTTTGCCGACCGTTTTTGGAGAAAGTGTGGTTATGCGTGTTTTAGATAGAAGTGTAATCAGTTTGGATTTGGATCAAGTTGGCCTGACAACCGAGCAGCAGGGCGTAGTTTTGAAACTTATCAGTAAGCCCAACGGTATTATTCTTGCAACCGGCCCTACCGGCTGCGGCAAAACAACTACACTTTATTCCTGTTTGAGAAAAGTTAATAAAATTGAATATAAAGTTATTACAACTGAAGATCCGGTTGAATATGATATCTCCGGGATCATCCAGGTTAGTATTAAACCTAAAATTAACCTGACTTTTGCCACTTGCTTAAGGCATATATTAAGACAGGACCCTGATATTATAATGGTTGGTGAAATTCGTGATAAAGAAACAGCCCAGATAAGCATACAAGCCTCATTGACCGGACATTTGGTGTTTTCTACCCTGCATACTAATGATGCTCCGGGGGCGATTACCAGATTAATTGATATGGGTATTGAACCTTTCTTGATAACTTCAACCCTTGAATCGGTTATCGGTCAGAGGTTGATACGTGTTTTATGTTCTAAATGTAAAGAAGTTTATGTGCCGGATGAATATGAACTTTCCCAGATTAATCTTTCTCCGGATAAGGCCGTGGGTAAAACATTTTATCGGGCTAAAGGCTGCAGTGAATGTAATAATATTGGCTATAGGGGCAGAACCGGAATATTTGAAATACTGATGATGACTGATAAAATCAGAAGCCTTATTATGGACAAAGCCCATACGGCCCTTTTAAGAAAAGCGGCCGTCGAGGACGGTATGCGTACGTTAAGAGATGATGGCTTGCTTAGAATATATGACGGTTTAACTACTATAGAAGAAGTTATCAGGGAAACTCAAGGGTACGCTTAAATGAAGCCTAAGCGGGAAGCAGCCTAAATTGGCTCGGAGTTAATTTGCACAAATAATTTATGACATCCTTTGGATGACATAAATGATGTTTTTAATAGATTCCTCGCTTAAACAAAG
>CBDUVS010000153.1:0-2154 GCA_965370735.1 uncultured bacterium
AATTAGTCGCTTCCGAGACGCTTTGCTTCTTTTAAGAATGACATTTTTTGCTTTGTGGAAACTAAAGTTTATATAGAAAAGTCGAAATAAGGAATTGGTATATAATGATTACATTGGGGTATGCAAAACAGTCTTCATGAAAGAAACAATTAAAACCTATGTGGTATTCACAGCGATTGCCGGTGCAGTTCTACTTTGTACCTATCGGCATATTTTTGACTATTATGCCATATCGGACGATTATTATCTATTATTTAATGCTAGAGATGGAATTTTCCTCAAAATCTTTATTCAAGCTGGCAGATCGTTATATGGTGTGTTGGCGAAGTGGCTGTACTCCGAATTGTATTACATATGCGAGGTAAAATATTTCAGAATAGGATCATTATTAGGAATACTACTATTCAGTGTGCTCATCTATAGAGCATATGTATTAGCAGGTTGGAGAAGGCTTGAGGGAGGATGTGCGGCGGTAATTACGTGTTTGATGCCGGCTTTTGGGACATATGCGGCCTGGGCGACAACCTCACAGGTCGTTTATGGGATTTCGCTGGCATTTATTGCAGGAGAATTATGCCTTAAATCATATAATTGGATGATTTTGGAAAATCATCGTTTGAAGGCTATAATAATGATATCTGTAATCGTATTACTACTTTTGATATCCCAAATGCTGTATCAGCCTTCAACTCCAGCTTTCTGGCTATTCGTGGCTATTGCTCTTTTTAAACCCCGAGGAAATAGCGAAGAGTTGTTCCACAAGAGTTTGTATTGTTTTGTTATTTTCAGCATATCGGCTGCTGTGTATTACATTATGTACAAGGCAACAATTTGGCCTTTTACGGTTGAGGCTTCAGCAAGAAGTATCATAACGATAAATCCCATCGAAAAAATACACTGGTTTATGAAACATCCTATGTACGATGCGTTAAGCTTATTCAATATCTTGCAGGGTAAAACTGTCATCGCAACCACAGTCACAGCTGTTTCTTCTGTAATTTTAGGCGGATTGTTTTTTCGGATAAAGCGGAGCGAACAGCAAAAGTGGCCATTTGTGCTTATCTTTTTTGGTCTAATTCCTTTATCCTATTTGCCAAATTTGGCTGTAAGTATAAACTCGGCTGCTTTCAGAACGCAGGGGATTTTAGGTTCCTTAGTGATATTTTATTTTTTATTATCTCTTAAGGAAATCTTTCATAGCAGAGTAACAAGAATTATAATGCCCTGCCTTTTGGTGGCTTTTAGTCTGATGGCATACAAGAACGTGACTTATGGATTAATAGAGCCCCAAAAACAAGAATTAGAATTAATAAGACATGCAGTTAAGAAAGCTTTGTCAAAGAAAACCAGGGAAATTATTTTTATAAGGTCTCAATATAGTGATTCTCTAGTGGCCAGAAGCCGTTATGGCCTATATGGAGTTCCATCAACTTATTTTTCGTGGGTTCCAGAAGGAATGGTTAATCTTATCGCTAGAGAAGTTTATGGTAACGCTTTTGAGCCGATTAAGGTCGAGAATTATAAGCCCAATAAATCTTTTAAGAAGGGAGTACCGGTTATCAATGCACATAACATCCTGAGAAGATTTAAAATGAATAAGTTTAATAGGAAGTTAGAAAATCCGTTTAATGCCTACAAAAAGACACTCCTATTGATTAATTGCGATAAAGGATATGGAGGTTTAAAAGCACTTCATCAAGTATCGCTTCTATCTAGAGAAGATGGGTTATCTCTGAGATCTCAAGGATGTGACCCACATTTTGCTTTACCGTTATTTAACTTTTCTCCTGAAAAGGAATTAATAGTTAAGATAGATATCACAAGCCCAAAAGATACTGTCCTGCAACTTTATTATGCCACCAAATCGGTACCGCACTATAGTGAAAAGCAGAGTATAAGAAAAAGAATAACCAAAGGGAATAATGTTGTTTTCATTAAATTACCATCAAGGAATTTTACCGGACGTTTGCGCTTAGATCCAGGAGAAATAGTTGGTGAATTTCTTTTACACTCAATCGAGATACGTGGCATTTCAAAAGGTTGATTAGAGCTTCAATCTGCCTGAAGGATATTAAACAAAATGAACAATCCTAAAATAAGCGTTATAATTCCTTTATATAACCATGAGAAATATATAAATGAGGCTGTTTATTC
>CBDUVS010000154.1:0-2147 GCA_965370735.1 uncultured bacterium
CTAATCAGTCCTTGAAAAGTCATTATGCCTCAGTTATTCCGAAGTTTGCTTTTTCTATGCAAAGGGGCTTAAGGCCTCCGATACACGGGACGGGAAAGCAGGTTAGGGATTTTGTGTATGCAACCGATGTTGTTCAGGCTATTCTTTTATCTGTGAAGTGTAAAAAAGCTAACGGCTTGGTGTTGAATGTAGCTTCAGGTAAGAGTTATCGAGTTTTAGATATTGTGACTAATATTAATAAATTGCTTAAAACAAATTTTGAGCCGGTTTTTACACCTCCAAGGCCCGCAGACATCTTTATCGCTAGAGCTGATATTAATAAAATAAAAAAATGTATAAAATACAAGCCTATGGTTAGTTTTAAAGAAGGATTAAGAAAAACACTTCAATACTATAAAGGGTAAAAGAATGAAGAAAGTTCTAATTACGGGTGGAGCCGGTTTTATTGGAGCCCATTTGTGCAGGTTTTTGCTGAATAAGGGCTATAAAGTTATCTGCCTTGATAGTCTTTTGACGGGTAGAAAGGAAAACATAAAAGCTCTTCTTAAGAATAAGAGTTTTGTTTTTAAGAAACATGATATAACTCTACCAATTAAGTTTAAAAATCGTATTAATTATGTTCTGCATTTTGCTTCACCGGCATCTCCGGTGTTTTATTTAAATTATCCCATTAAAACCCTCAAGGTAAATTCTCTAGGTACTCATAATGCTTTAGGTATCGCGAAGAACAAGAAAGCCGTTTTTCTCTTAGCTTCAACTTCGGAAATCTATGGTGATCCATTGGTTCATCCGCAGCCGGAAACGTATTGGGGAAATGTTAACTGTTTGGGCCCGCGCGGTGTCTATGATGAGTCTAAACGATTCGCGGAGGCAATTACGATGGCTTATCATAAAAAACATAAATTAAATGTGAAGATTTGCCGCATTTTCAATACATATGGGTCGATGATGAGAAGCGACGACGGCAGGGTTATTCCTAATTTTATTGAACAGGCTTTGGCTAATAAAAAAATAACGATTTATGGTAAAGGTACTCAAACTAGAAGTTTTTGTTATATTGAGGATTTAATTAAGGCTATTTATAAGCTTATGCTATCTAATCAGACGGGCCCGATTAACTTAGGCAGCCCTTTTGAGATGAATATGTTGGAATTAGCCAATATGATTATCAAACTAACTAATTCTAAAAGCAAGATTTGTTATAAAAAGCTTCCAGAAGATGACCCTAAAGTAAGAAGGCCGAATATAAATTTGGCCAAGAAACACCTTAAGTGGCAGCCTACGGTAGGATTGGAGAAAGGTCTGATTAAAACGATAAGGTGGTTTAATAAAGATAAATGAATTTTTCTAACGATAAGACAAAAAATGATTTATTAAAACACAGCGGTTTGATGTTTTTAGCTACAGTAGTAAGCGGCTCGTTTAATTTTCTTCTGCAGATTGTAGCTAACCGCGAATTGACGGAAACCGATTTTTCCTTTATGTACTCATTGTTTACCGTAAGTATGATATTTGGTGTTTTGGGTATGTCAGTATTGTCTATGGTCTCGAAACAGATATCGCAATACCGCGCCAATGCTCAAACCAGTAAGGTTTCATATTTGTTAGTTCATACCCTCGGTAAAATTTCTCTTATAGCACTTGCGGCCTTTATTACTTTTTTGCCGTTTGCCGGTAAAATTGCTTCTGTTTTAAATAGGCCTGACGCCGTTACGGCTGTCATGGTTACCGGTTTTCTGATGTGTTTGTCGGTTGTTGTGCCGGTGATTTACGGTGCCCTGCAGGGTATGGAACGATTTAAGCAGTGGTCATTAAGTATGATTATTTTTGCCGTATTGAGACTCGCGATAGGTTGTTCTTTAATATATCTTGGTTTTAATGTAACCGGAGTAATTAGCGCTTCCATCATAGCCTATATATTAATTTTTGCTTTGATCTTTTATTGGCTTAAAGATGTCTTCTTTGGTGACGAGAACCCCGTTAAGGATAACCTGATTAGTTATTATAAAACCAGCTGGTGGATAGTGATAGCTTTTTTCTTTAATTACATAATTTGTTTTATTGATATTTTGATGGTTCAGCATTATTTTCTCGATGGGGCACCAGTGTATTCTTCGGCTTCACTTTTGGGCAGGACAATATTCTAT
>CBDUVS010000155.1:0-2116 GCA_965370735.1 uncultured bacterium
ATTGGAATTTGAATATTGTTTGCTTGTGCCCGAAAGGGTATATCTTGTATCTTGTGTCTTGGTTATTTATTACCTTTCCTCATCCAATAATCAAGAAATACCCTCGGGCACAGGCAAAGACTTACTTTGCGTCTTTAATTTTTTTCAGCGCTTGCTTATTTTTACACTCTACCCGTTTACCTGTTTTAAGATAATGATCAAATCCTTTAAGCCACAACGGCCTTTCAACTTCAGAGCTAATCTCTACAAACCTAACAAAAGTGCTCAATCTTTCGGATGTCTGAGAGCTAAGGACATGCTCCATCCTACAGGCGTCACTTGAGGCCACATTGGGGTCTACCTTTAAAATATTGGATAAAAATTTAGTTAACATCTTATGCCGCTTAAGCACATCCTGAGCTATCCGTTTTCCGCTTCCGGTAAGCTCCGCGTAACCGTAACGTTCATGTTCAACAAGGCCCTTCTCGGTCAAAACGTTAAGAGCGCTTGTAACACTCGGGGTTTTTACCTTCATTAAACGGCTTATATCTTTAACCCTGGCAACACCTTTATCTTCCTCTAATATAGCAATAACCTCCAGATAATCTTCCATATTAGAACTTAATTTTTCCCTATCATTTTCAATTCGCATTTACATCTCCTTTAATAATAAATTTACCTCTCTTTGTTAGATAACACTAACATACTCACATTTCTTTGTCAACTATTGTTTCACTTTTTATATTAAGACGTTCGCGTTCGCATCCGCTCACTCTAAGAAACAAGATATACCCTTTTATTTTTTTGTTCTTATGTTTTTGCTTTTTTACTTGTGACCGGTGACGTGTGTCTTGCCTGTGCCCTGCAAGGGTATGACTTGCTTCTTGTTTTTTGCATCTCGCTTCTTTACATTTTACCTGTAAACCCCATACATAGTTAAAATGCCGGCAATAAGGCCCCATGCCACAAATCCGACTATGCCTCCTAATGTAAGAATAAGTATAGGTTCAATTAAGGAGTTCATACGCTTAACATACGTCCGCAGTAATTTTTCATGAATTTGAGCGGTTAAATTTAAAGCGTCATCCAATCCGCCTGTTTCTTCGCCTACGGCTATCATTTCCGCCACCATAGGGGGAAAAATATAGTCGGCATCTCTAATAGGCGCGGATAAACTCTCACCTCTGGTAACGCGTTTCTCCATAATATTCATTACCCGCATTGCCGCGCAATTGCCAAGGGTATTACGAACCGCGCGCAAAGACTCTATCATACTTACACCGCTGCTTAGAAGAGATGCTAAATTTCTGGAAAATTGAACCACTACCGAATAAACAAAAACAGGCCCTACAATAGGAAGTTTCATTTTAATTCTGTCTATCCAATATTTTGCAATCTCAAACCTGCTTAAAAAATATAACCCTAAAAATCCCGCTCCCGCTCCACCGGCAATATACTTCCAATAACTTTTTAGCCAGTATGTACTATCCATCAAAAACTGCGTGTTCCAGGGCAGCTTTCCGCCCCGCGCTTTTATAAAAGGCATGAATTTAGGGATAACAAAACCAACCAAAAAACCTATCGCGCCAATACTCATTACGATTACAATAACCGGATAGATAAAACTGGTAATAATTTGCGCGCGAAACTCCGCTTGCTCTTCAAGATAGTCGGCAATACGCTCCAAGATTATATCCAGCGTTCCTCCAACTTCTCCACTTTCAATCATATTGGTAATAAAAAAAGAAAAAACACCCGGGTGTTTTTTTAAAGCATCGGTAAAGGTTGAGCCTTCTTCAATATTATGTATGACCTGGCCGAGCAGCCGTTTTAATTTTTTTTTCTTTGTCTGCCTCTGGAGTATCTGTAAAGAACTAATTAAAGTAATACCGGCGGTAATAAGAACGGAAAGCTGTCGAAACATTATAACAATATCGGATCCACGAATAAAACTAAGGTAATCAAAAACTGAAGTAAAAACCAGTTCTTTATTTTCTTTGCTTGAATCACTAATTTCTTTTAATGAAGTTATAATTTTTCCCTGGGCGCGAAGATTACCGGCCGCGGCATTAACGTCAGAAGCTTCAGTTATCCCTGAAATTTCTTTTCCGCTATCATTTACGGTAGTATAAAAAAA
>CBDUVS010000156.1:0-2101 GCA_965370735.1 uncultured bacterium
ATCCGCGTCTTGCGCGCCTTGTTCCTCTTCTACTGCCAGGACTTTATGGGAGAGTGAACATTCTTTTTTGTAAAATAATGCTTTACCCGTTAAAGATGTCAGTTTTACAAGTTCTTCCGGAGGGCATAAGTTAAGAATTGTATCCTGCAGAGAACTCTTGCCTGCTCCGCTTCCGGAGATTATTAAAATGGATAAAGGATCGTCCATCTTTCTTGATGTCATAGCCAGGTATGAGATAAGTTTATTTGTATCTTCTCCCACGTATCCGGTCTCTGTTATGTCGGAGAGGATGTTTTCTATTAGATGAGAGGATTTGCCGAACTTATAAGCTTCGCTACGGTCTTTATCTGTTAAAGTAAAAAGAGGCCTCGCCTCTTTCTTTTTGGAAATATAGCTTTCTGTAGATGTAATAATTTTATCTATATCCGCCTCGATTATTTCCGGGTTTTCCTTAAAAAGCATTACAGCGTCTTTTATAAAAGCCCTGCGGGCTTTAGCCTGATATAAATCAACTGTGTCTATATGGAACTTTTTTAAGTGATCGCATTTGATATTTACTTTTAAACGGTTTCCTCCGCCTTCGATTCCCCTGATAGTGTATTTGCGCTTGCAGATTTCAAGAGTAAAGCCGTCTTCGATTGTTTGAGTAACCGGAGAAGATGAGGAAGCTAAAAGAGTCCTCAACTCTTTCCCATAAAGAAGGGTTTCCAATTCTTCCGGCGGATGTTTAAGTAAATAACTGCTCGGGTCTTCTCCGTCGGGGAGATTAATAATCTTGCAGCTAATCTTTTCATCTAAAGAACAAGCAAGCTTGTTTTTTATTTTAGATGCTGATTCTTTTCCGGAACTATCGCCGTCAAAAAGAATTATTACACTCCGTGTGTTATTCTCAGTAAAAGCACGCAAGTGTTCATCTGTTAGGCCGTTTATTCCATAACACGGAATAGTGTTTTTTATTCCTGCCTGGTAAAGTGATAGAGAGTCTATGATTGATTCTGTGAGGATTATTTCATCGTAACTTTTTAAAATGTGATGATTAAATACTCCTCTGTGGCCGCCGGGCAGATATAAGTGTTTTACTTGCTCCTCTGTCATTTTGCGGCCGTAGATATGAACAACGTTACCGTTCTTGTCGATTATCGGGAAGATTACACAGTCCTTAAATAATTCGCGATTGTTTTCCGTGAGGATCCCGGCCTCTTTAAGGCTTTCTACTATTTCGCCTCTCTCTGGGATCGTTTTAAATAATGTGCCGTTAGAATAACCGATTTTAAAGGTCTCTATTATTGAGGTATCTGTGATACCTCTTTTTCTTAAGTATTCTCTGCCTTCTTTGGTTTCTTTAAAAGTGGAATGGTAAAAATCCATCACCCTGTTTAATAGTTTTTGGGTGCTTGCCCCGTTAGAAAGAGGCCGAAGGCTTCTAACGGGGTTTATATTATTTTTTCTTTTAGCTGAGGTGCCATAGGCACCTTTAGAAGCTATGGTGAAGATGTACTTACCGTTTCTATCTTGCAGATATTTAACAGCGTCTAAAAAGTTAATGTTTTCATACTTCATTAAAAATTCTATTACGTCTCCGCCGGTTTTGCCGTCCGTACAGCCCAGACAGTTCCATAAATTATTCTCAGGGGTGATTATTAAGGATGGGTTTTTATCATCATGGAAGGGGCAAAGGGTCGCATAATTCCTGCCGCGTTTAACAATTTGGAAGCCTTTTTCTTTGAAGATATCCAGGATAGGTACGCTATTTTTCAGTTCCGCTAACTGGGACTCTGTGTACTTCATTTCTGACTCCTTTTCTGTTCTCAATCTCGTATTCTCTAATCAGTTTAAATAACTGATCTTTAAGGATGTTTACCTTTTCTTTAAGCTGTAATACATTCGCGTTCGCTTTGCCTAAGATATAGTTCTCCCTTAAAATCTTTACGTGAGAACCGGTAAACTCAAATATAACCGACCTTTTCCTATTGCCATCATCACGCCAGATATTTTTCAGCTCCGCGCCCTTGCTGAGCAAATAGGCCCCTTCGTATATGTCCGTTGTTAAGATTCTCAATTCTTTTCTCACCCCCTTTGCCGGTTTCTGCTAAAATAAAAT
>CBDUVS010000157.1:0-2100 GCA_965370735.1 uncultured bacterium
GAGAAAATATTATCCTCAATGGACAGGCGGCCGTCAAGCTTATTGGACAGTGGTTGGAATCAATGGAGGCGAAACGGAAGCCACAATTTGTGAGGACGGTATGATCCAGATGTACAATCGCGGCCCATCTCTAATGCCTTTTATATATTTAGATGGTAAGCTTCTAACCTCTACTGATTTTGTAATTACACAATCTCTAAAAGATGGTTATCTGCCTATTCCGCGAGTTAACTGGGAGAGTGAGGAGATAACTTTTTCTCAGGAAATTTTTGCCGCGCAAAGGGGCGGTAATTCCTATGCCTGCCTACGTTACGTTATTAAAAATAAAAGCGATCGCGAATTAAAAGGTAAATTATTTCTTACTATAAGGCCATTTCAGGTAAATCCGCCTTGGCAATGGGCGGGAGGTATGGCGGAGATTAAAAGCCTTAATCTCCGCGGGTTAGATAACATTATAAGTATAAATGGACAAGATAGAATTATTGCTCTAAAGGCTCCGGATAAGTTTGATACTTTAGCTTATATTGAAGGAGATATTATTGATAAAATAAAAACAGGGGAAATAAACTCTCAGGCATCGGCTGAAGACGTATTTGGTTATGCCTCCGGAGCGCTGGAATATGATTTTGTATTAGATAAAAAAAGAGAACGCGAATATTTGTTTATTTTATCTTTAAGTAAAAACAAAACCGCGATAGGCGATTTGCTAAAAACAAAATCTTTATTCGCGAAAATATTTAAAAAAGACAACCTTTATGGTGATTTTTCGGCCATGAAAAAGGAAACTACCGGCTATTGGCGGAAGAAATTAAATAAGGTAAATATTCAAATTCCAAATGAAAAGATGCTAAAAACAATAAGAAGCAGTTTAGCTTATGTTCTTATTAATAGAGATGGCCCCATGCTTCAAGCCGGCTCCGGTGCTTATGAAAAATCATGGATGCGGGATGCCTGCGTAAGCTCCGCCGCTCTTTTAAGAATGGGCTATAAGCGGGAAGTCAGGGAATATATTGATTGGATTAGTGATCATGTTAAAGTTAACGGCAAGGTTCCGCCTATTATGATAGCGGAAAATACGCCCGATCCCGCGTGGGAGAGCGTTTATGAAGAGTATGACAGCCAAGGGCAATATATTTTTAGTGTTTTGCAGTATTACTATTTCACAAAAGACAAAAAGTGGCTTAGGGGCAAGTTGCCCGTGGTAACGCGTGTTCTTGATTGCATGGAGGAGTTGAGAAAGAAGAATTTGGAAGATAAATACCAAACCGCGGGTAAAAAAAGATTTTATGGTATTTTCCCCTTATCTGTTAGTCATGAAGGTTATTTTCCTCCTCCGGGAGTACATAGCTATTGGGATGATTTCTGGGGCATTAGGGGGTGGAGTGACGCGCGGAAGATAGCTGAAATTTTAGGGGAAGATGAATTGGCAGAGAGGGCCAAAAAAGAAACAAAGAGCTTTAGGAAATGTTTACATGATTCAATTAGGTTGGTTCAGGAAGCGGATAAAATTAATTATATACCCGGTTGCGCGGAAAGAGGGGATTTTGACGCGCCTTCAACGGCAATTGCCGTTTGGCCGACAGAGGAATCAAAATATTTACCACAAGCGCCGTTGTTCAACACATTCGGCATATTTTGGGAAGGCCAATTTTTGCCTACCTTGAAAAATAAGACTAATTGGTCATATCCGTCATACGCGTTAAGGATATCCCAAGTTTTTGTTCTTTTTGATCAAAGAGATAAGGCCATACGGATGCTTGAGCAATATCTTTATTTGCAAAGGCCCCGCGCCTGGAATCAGTGGGCGGAAGGAACACTAAGCGATGATCGCAAGCCATGGTTTATCGGTGATTTACCGCATAGCTGGGTAGCTTCAATATATATTAATTCTTTTAGAAGTTTGTTTGTTTATGAAAAAGACGGTTGTCTTATTTTAGGGCACGGGATACCTGAGAAGTGGATTTCAGAAAAAGCGGAGGTGTCAATCGGGGAATTTCCAACATATTATGGAAATATAAGTTATTCGATAAAGAAAAAAGGAGAAGATTTGCAAATTAAAGTTTCAGGAAACGCGAAGCCGCCCAAGGGATTTTTATTTAA
>CBDUVS010000158.1:0-2090 GCA_965370735.1 uncultured bacterium
CTTTGTCTTCTGGCTGCGCCTCCTCAAAACCACCACCTACCGCTTTGAAAAGAGGAAAGGTAAATACCAATATGCTAAGAATTAAAATAATAAATATTTTTTTCATTTATTCACTCCTTAAATAACATTTTAAAAAGTAACTATAAAAATATAATTCTACTTAAAATGGAACAAATTTTATTTATATCCTTATACATGAATTATTAGAAATATCTATTTCCTGATAATTACCGTTGCTGTTATGCTCGTTCTTCTCATCAAGACTCATATATCCTAAATAACTACCCTTTTTTAAAATTATATAGGTTCTTTTACTGATTTGATTAAAAGCATTTTTTTCTTCAACCAGTTCAAACTCAATAAACAACAGTGTGCTATAAATACCATCTTCAAAACAATCTCTTCCTATAAGGATGTGCAATCCATCGTCTGTTTTTCCCATGTATTCATACAAAAATTTATTAAATACTTCTTTCTCTTCTTCTTTGGAAGCACTAATACAAATCTTATTTCCATCAATCTGCAATGGAAGTCTCTCATATAAATTATTCTTTTCTAAAATACTTAGATCACTCTTGACTTCCTTGGAAAAATCGCTTTCAAATGAATCAAATTGCAACTGAAGAATAATTACAGGATGAATAGGAAGATTTTTGTAGGTAAAATTTTTATCTGCTTCAATATATATATTATCTACAGGAGGTTTATGTGAATGCTTCCACAATTGGGGACTTACTGCAATAATCGCCAAAACACCCATCACCAATAATAATAATTTAATTCTTTTCATCTCAAACCTCCTTTTAAAGTTCTATAAAAACAAAAAACCTCCGTTGGCTATAACTTACCAACGAAGGTTTTACTTTATTTAAGTCCAGGTTCCCCCTTCTAACGCGGGACTACTTTAAATTGTGTATATTATTATAATACTAAAAACAACAAAAAGCAAGAAGTCTTTAAAAAATCTTACTTTTTCACCTTAATAATCACTCCTGGGGAGGCATTTTAAATAAATCTTCGATTACTGCCTCATCCTTACTGCCATCTTTATGTTTATTAGCTGCATATCTATAGGCGCAATAATCACAATCCTTACCTGGTTTAGGAATAGAATCACTGCGTAAACAGTTATATATTTCAACTATAGTTTTATCTATCCAGGAGTCATCTCCTTTATAGGGAAGCATATATATATCAAATTCAAGTTTTTTATCAAACTTATCTTTATTGGCCAAAGCATTACAGTAGACAAAATAAGCTGTGGGATTAACTTTGAATCCGTTTTTTCTAAAAAGCCATTGGTATATCTCTATTTGCCGTTTATAAGCAATTTGCCAATCAGCATCTAAGGTTAATTCCTGGTTTTTAGAAGTACTCTTATAATCAACCACAATCAACTCACCCTTGGAATTAATCCAGACATCATCAATGCCGCCGGTTATAAATAGGTTTGTTTGAGGATGCAAAAAAGTTACGCCGCCTCTTAAAGAATCGCGCCATTCATTCAACTTCTTATGTTTCAGGGGAATAGCGTCAATACCGGCTTCCGTCATTAGAGGATGCGGCTCACCTTTCGCGCGGTATAAATCAAATTCATTCTTAAGCAGGTTATCCACGGCTGAGTTTAACGCGAAAGGATATCCCGGAGGCTGTCCTGTTCCCATTCTTCTATCTAAATAGAAACAACGAGGACAATTAACAAATAGCTCAATCTTTGAACGGCTGATACGAAAGGATCTAGTGGATGACGGATCATATAGGTTTTTTGTTCTTTGAGGATTATAATATTTTGACATAAATCTCCCTTTTATGTTTTTGAAAATTACCGGTTCTTTTAGTTTTCTCCTTTTTAAAATTTTTTTATCTTGTCTTTGCGCCGCGACTTATCCGTCTGCGATCTCCTTCTCTTAAATGCAATTTCCGGAGCCGAACATTTTTAGGAGTTATCTCAACTAATTCATCATTATCAATAAACTCAAGAGCAAACTCAATGGTCATTTGCCGCGGAGGAATAAGGGCGATGGCATCATCACTGCCTGAAGCGCGCATATTAGTTAATTTCTTCCCGCGTAAGGCATTTACAACAAGAT
>CBDUVS010000159.1:0-2070 GCA_965370735.1 uncultured bacterium
TACTTTTAAAGGAATAATAATCTGGCTTAAGTATTTCCCTGAAATTTCCTCTCGCTGGGCAATATCTTTTAAAAAAAGTGCTCCCTTGCCGTAATTTAAAGCCAGCCCCAGCATTAACCTTGTTCCATATCTTGCTCTTGTTGAAATTTTCATATCTTTTTCCTAATTACTAGTGATTCTATGGTTTTTGTAGTAATTATAACTTTACCCTACCCGCCTCAGCTTGTCAAGAAATAATCCACCAAAGTAGTGTCAAGTTTTATTCGCAAATTCTAAAGAAGCGATATTTTCATTCTGTTCCGGCATAACCCCAAAAGTCCTATCTATAATCAGCCCTTGTTCTTTAAGGGTTAAATAAGTAAATATATCCAAACTTTTCTGACTTTGAAAATAACCTACTCTGCGGGTAACCCTGCGTAGCTCCCTGTTTATACGTTCTAAAGGATTGGTTGATTTTAGTGTTTTTCTCTGATTCTCAGGGAAGTTAAAGTATGTAAAATAATACTCAATATCCTTTTTCATTGTTTTAACTACCCTTGGCTCTTTTAAGGCCCATTCTTTTAAAAATCTATTGTACCTGGTAATAGCCTCTTTTTTAGTTTCTGATTTGAATATTTTGCAAGCTTGACGCATAATTTTCTTGCGATTCTGGGTTTTGTTTCCGATTTTGCTTAAAATGTTGCGAAGTTTATGTATCGTGCATAATTGTACAGCGGTATAAGGGTAAACATAGTTTATAGCGCTTTTAAGTCCCGCGCAATTGTCCGATATGATCAAGCTTAGTTTGAATCCTGTTATGCCTCGTCTGTATAAATCATTAATTAATCCTAACCATTCGGCTTCTGATTCGGATTTTGCCAGCTTAAATGTCAAAATATGTTTGCTGCCATCCGGTTTAACTCCCAATGCGACTAATATAGGCCTGCTTTTTATATTAAGCTCTTTTACATGCACCCATATCGCGTCTAAGTATAGATATTCATATTCATCTGATAGCGGCATATTACGATAATGGTTTACCATGTGGGCTATTTTGTTCATTATTTTAGAGGCTGTTGTATGTGATACACTGTCGCCTATAAACGATTTGAAAAACTTCTTCTGTTTACGGCTGGATAATCCCAAGATCATAGCCTTTAGTATATGTTCATCGAATTCTGCCTGCCGGCGCTGATATGACTCTAAGCAATTATATCTTACTTTTATCTCTTTAGATTTAGGCATTCTCAGATTATCTATTCTGCCGTGAGTGGTTGATATGCTTCTTAGATACGTCCCGCTGCGGTAACCACGACTATTTTGTATTCTCTGATATCTCTTTCTGGCTAATACCAAATCGTATTCTTCCCAAATCATTGTTTCAATAGTTCCTTTTATGGTTTTTTTTACTCTTTTTTCTACTTCCTGCCACAATCCCAATTCTTTTAAATTTCTGTTTACATATTGCCATTGTACTGGTAAGTTATTCTTAGAAAAATTAACAGGCCTATTCATGGCATGTCCTCCTAGTTAAAAAAGGTTAATATTAGTGGTATTACGCCTTTTGAGGATATGCCATTTTTATTTACATGTCAAATACCGACTTTATTCAATTTGCGAATAATAGTTTACACTATCTATTCTCTGGATCTAAGTGAGTGAAGCCTGGCTTCGATCAGGGTGGGAGCTAGGTAAATGAGTTTTTAAGCCTGATAATTTCCTGATCAATTTGAGAAACCCTATTTTTAATTTCTTTTAGGCGGTAATGGTATTCTTTTTTGGTTTTTTCATTGTGATAACTGCGGGGATTAGATAAAGTACGTCCTTTAGCGTATTGTTCAAGCGCAATACTTTCTTTTTCTTTTCTTAGCTTGGTTATTTCTTTGGCTAGCCTGGCGTTATGTTTTTTGTGTTTGTCGGGATCTTCTTTCTTTTTCTCCGGACCCTTAGTCTGGCTCTTCTGCTTTAAGCTGCTTGTTTTTAATTTTAGTTTATTAGTTTTAATTTTTTTAGAAGAAGCAGTGTCATTGACTTTTTGCCAATAATAATCAAAATTTCCCGAAAATTTTTTTATTTCGCCGGTTTTGCCTT
>CBDUVS010000160.1:0-1981 GCA_965370735.1 uncultured bacterium
AATTTCCCAATTCTAACCCTCGAATGAATCAAAGATTTCTAAATGAAAATCTATTTTATAAGAAAATTTTTAAAATTTACCGATATTAAAAAAACAACTCGCAATCATAATCCCAAGCAGTACAAAAAAAACTGCGAGATTAAATATTACACTACGGTGCTTCGGTATCTTCTTATCCACCCCCATTACCTCCTATTTTAGCCACAATTACAACTGATAACATTTCTTTTCGCATATGTCTATTTTATCCTCTTTAGAGCTTGATGGAAGTTTAAAACTTCAGCTTTGTGAATAAACTTTAGACGCCTTAAAATTTTTCTTAAGTTCTCATTTCTGATAATAAGCATATTATAGCGTTTTTTGAACCTTTTTAGTATTTTAAAAGTCACTTTGATATAGTAAACCGCGCGGCCGTATGTAAGGAATTTGATATTGGAATGTTTGATGTCAATTTTTACCTTATCTTTGCGGGCAATTATAAACCAGTTAGCTTTATTCGCGAAATCTAAAAAAGCTTTAACTTCATTGGCCCTTAAGCCATCCGCCGCTTCAACAAAAATCCTCAGAGGCCTACCCCAGCGCTCCTCAAAAATTTTACGATTGGCTTTAAATGTCTCATCGCGTCTCTTTAGGCCAACAAAAGAGACATTTTCCTGATGATAAATATAGCTGGCCTTAACGCGAGCCATCTTAAAACCGGCCTCCCTGGCCCTGCGCGAATAATCAGTATCCTCAAAATAACCCATGCCGTAGCTTTCGTCTAAAATACCTATTTTATCAATGACTTCTCTTTTTACAAACATACAGAAACCGCTCACCTGGGCCATTTCAACATACTCACCCTGATACCTTCTTATTTTACCGGCATATTTATCTATATCCTTTAAGGGTACTTTTTGGCCTAAGGTTGTACTCGATGGATTAAGGATACCTAATCGCGGATTACTTTCAGCGACACTAATAAGTTCCCGCAGCCAGCCTTTTGTTACAACCGTATCATTATTTAATAAACAGGCATATTTAGCCTCAGATTTTATCAGGCCCTGATTAGCGGCCTTTAAAAAACCCAGATTAGCCTTATTTTTTATTAAAACTATCCTTTCGCTGTTGGTATTCGCAAAATCATCCAGATATTTGCTTGTTTCATCATCTGAAGCGTTATCAATTAAAATAAGGCGGTAGTCCGCCTGAGTTCTATTAACAATACTTTCCAGGCATCTACGGGTAATTTCAACTTGATTCCAGACAACAACGATTATATCGCAACTCATAATTTAAGCCCCTCAAGCCGCCCTCGCGAATTTTCTTTTATAATTGAAAACATCTTTTCTAAGCGGTTTTTATATGTGTGTTCATTTACAGCCAACTTATAACCCTCTTGAGCGATGTGCTCGCGCTCATCCGCGTGCGATAAAAAATACTCTATTCTTTGGGTTAATTCCTCTTTATTTTTATATGTAACTAAATGCTTGCCATCCGCAAAAAGCTCATTAAAACCGTTATCCTTAACATGGCTGGTTATCAGCATGGCTCCACAGCTTAAAATTTCAAAAATACGCATATTAATATCATTATTCAGCGAAAAATTTATTCCAATCTTTGATTCTGAATATATACGGCTCATCTTATTATGAGGAGCCTTATTTATAAAAATATTTTTAAATTTGCTTTTAATATACTTCAATGTTTCTTCTCTAACGCTTCCCTCTCCCCCGTAAGAACCAACAAAGCCAACATCATAAACTTTTTCTAAATCCCGCTTCTTGTGAATTTCAGGGTCGCAGGCCAGCGGTATCCAATAAACGGGCCGCTTAAGAACCATGGAGAGGCTTTGGGCGCCTTCTTTTTGAGTAGCAAAAAGAAAATCATAATGTTTCGCCTGGCGGCAAATCTTTTTAAACGGTTTCTTGAGGTGGGTATCGATTGATAAAAAAGCGGCCGGCCTGAAGTTCTTAGGTAAGTCATATTTATAATCACCGTG
>CBDUVS010000161.1:0-1962 GCA_965370735.1 uncultured bacterium
CTAATAAAATACCGACAATAACCATCACGGTTATCATTTCAACTAATGTAAAAGCTTTTTTATTAATATCCATCATTTAAAACACCCTCTTTACCAATTCCCTATCGTATCTCCGGTACTTGGAACTGTAGTCCATATATCCACAAAACCTGCATTATTCGTCGGAGGTGTACAATCATACTGATAATTAGCCCCCCACGGATCTTCGTAATCATTGCCTGATGTCCTGCTATTATCAAAATCAATATAAGAACCTTCCCAACCGTTTGTATCACCTGATCTGTTATCCTCAAGATAATACCATAAACCGCCGCTTGAATCAGGCGGATAACTACCTATATCCCTCTCATATCTGGAGACAGCTGATGCCAGAGCCGCTATATCAGCTTCAGCCTGTCCCTTTTTAGACTCCTGCAAAATCTTCATAGCTCCTCCTACGGAAAGCCCCATCAAGATACCGATAATAAGGAGTACAATCATTATTTCAATTATAGTAAAAGCCTTCTTTCGCATCTTTAATACCTCTAAAATATATTATACCATATTCTTATGTCTAAAACCAATAGCCGGCTCTTTATCCCCCGGTTATTGAAGACATAAGTTTGAAGAGCGGCAAAAACATAGAAATTACCAGGAAACCTACAACAATACCCATACTGACAATCAAAAATGGCTCAATGATTGAAGTTAAGGCGTCTACCGTACTATCAACATCAGTATCATAAATATCAGCGATTTTATTGAGCATGGTATCCAAAGAACCGGTTTCTTCGCCAACATCTATCATATTAACAACCATGGGCGGAAAAGCTCCGCTGGCTTTTAAAGGGCCGGCTATAGATTCACCTTCGCGGATACTATCATGAACACGCCTGAGAGCTCTGCGCATAACTTCGTTGCTCATGGTTCCCCGTGTGATTCGCAAAGCCTGCAAAATAGGGACACCACTGGAAATAAGAGTACCCAGAGTTCTGGAAAATCTGGATACTTCTATTTTTTTGGTTAACTCTCCCGCTACGGGAACGCGCAGTTTAAACTTATCTATAAAAAATTTACTGTTGTTGAAACTATTTAACACTTTAAAGCCTATAATAGCCAAAACCACAAGGCCGACGCCGATATACCATCTTTCCTTCATCAGCGAACTCATAGTCATAACAAATTTGGTAATACCCGGCATTTCACCAACGCCCATATTCTCAAAAATACCCATAAACTTGGGAATAATATAAGTGGTTAAAAACAAAAGCACACCGGCTGAGAAAACAACAACCAGAGCCGGATAAGTAAGAGCCGCTTTCACCTTTTGAGTCAGCGCCATGCTTTTTTCCTGAAACTCAGCTAATCTTTCTAAAACAAGTTCAAGTATGCCGCCAGCCTCACCGGCCTTGATCATATTGACATAAAGATGATTAAAAACCTTGGGATACTTGGCCAGAGATTCACTTAAGGTACCTCCGGAAGAAACGTCTTTGGAAAGATTAGATATAATATCTTTTAAGGGCCCGGCTTTTAGCTGATCATGCAAAACATTTAAACTTCTTACCAAAGGCAGGCCGGCTTCTATTAAAGTAGCCAACTGCCTGGTGAAAATCGCGATGTCGTCACTTTTAACAACACCTATACCTAAAAAAGGAATACATAATTCAGCATTAAGCCCGCTCTTTTTTGGCGCGGCATGTGAGACAACGGGAACTACTCCGGGAGATTCCTGAGCTTGCTCTTTTTTGGCTTCGTTTATCTGCGTCGGATAAAACCCTTTATTTTTTATTTTAGATATAGCCTCTTGAGTAGTTCCGGCCTCAACTACACCTGAAATTTCTCTACCGTTAGGATCTATAGCTTTATATTCAAATCTCGGCAATTTCAATTACCTCCTTTTAATGAGGGCATCATTTACGACAGCTTCGCTGTCATAAATGATAAGCCCGAATTAACTCCGAAGCTTAAAGGTAAATTGTC
>CBDUVS010000162.1:0-1947 GCA_965370735.1 uncultured bacterium
GTGCATGATTTTTTGGGATGATTCAGAAATCCGCAGGGGCACGGATTGGCTGAGGCGATCAACATAAACTGAGCCGGGAAATTTACTTTCTCCATGCTTCTTGATATCGTTAAATTACCATCTTCCATAGGCTGCCTGAGAGACTCTATGACCGAGCGCGGAAATTCATTAAATTCATCTAAAAACAATACGCCTCGATGAGCTAAGCTTATATCTCCCGCCTGGGGACGAGAACCACCGCCGATAAGCCCTACCCGGGAAGTCGTGTGATGCGGAGATCGAAAAGGCCGGACTTTGATAATTGAACCTTCAGGAGGCATATATCCTGAGGCAGAATAAATCTTTGTAACTTCAAGAGATTCTTCTTCGGTTAAATTCGGTAAAATTCCCGGCAAAGCTCTGGCCAACATAGTCTTGCCGCATCCCGGAGAACCGGTCATAAATAAATTATGGCCTCCGGCTGCCGCAATTTCCATAACTCTTTTGCCCTGTTCCTGCCCGACAACTTCTTTCATATCAAATTCAGCCTGATTATCAAACACTTTGACATTTTTCTCTTTATATTCACAAGGAACAATTACTTCTTCTTCATTTGAAAAATGCTCAAGCAGGCTTTTAAGGTTTTCAACAGGATATACATTCACACCCTCGATTACAGCCGCTTCATTAGCTGATACTTTTGGAATAAAAAGATTATCAATGCCTTTTTCTTTAGCAAATAAAGCTAATAAAAGAGCGCCTTTGGCATGCCTGAGACTGCCATCAAGAGATAGCTCCCCAAAGAAAAGGCTGCTTTCAGGCAGTTTAATATCATTGGTAGAGGACAAGATACCTAAGGCAATCGGCAAGTCATAAAAAGAGCCTTCTTTAGGAACATCAGCCGGTGCTAAATTAACAACAATGCGGTTGCCGGGAAATTTAAATCCTGAATTTACTATAGCAGTTCTTACTCTTTCTTTGCTTTCATCAACTGCCTTGGAAGGAAGGCCCACTATGCCGAATGTGGGAAGGCCTTTTTGGGCCACATCTACCTCTACTTCGACTTTGATAGTATGAAGCCCTGAATTAGTTGCTGAAGGTATTTTGATTAACATGATATTTACCTCTTTCTTTAAATAAGATGCCTTTTATTTCCATAAGTGAAAGTGTTTTGCCTAATTCCGAAACAGAAATATTTAAAAAACGCGCTAAGCTATCAACTTCTAAAGATTCGCGGCTTAATTCATCTAATATCTTTTGCTCTAGATTTTCTAACCCTTTATAGACTAGGTTGGTCTCTCTTTTATTTTGCCTTATACTTATATTGAAAAACTTTATGATATCCTCTGCAGAAGTTACAATCTCTGCGCCTTCTTTTATTAATTTTGCTGTACCTATTGAGGTTTTACTGGTAAGCGGCCCGGGAACAGCAAAGAGTTTCCTGTTGTTTTCTTTAGTAAGCTCAGCCGTAATAAGCGTGCCGCTTTTCTCTGCCGCTTCAATTATTAATGCGGCTTGCGATAAACCAGCCACGATTCTATTGCGCTTAGGGTATGTCCAGGCGGCCGGCGGATGACTGCCTTCTAATTCCGAAATGATAAGGCCGTTATTTTCTAATATTTCTTCGTACAAATCTTTCTGATAAGCAGGATGTATCATATCAATGCCGCAAGGCATAACCGCAATGGTCCTTTTGCCCGCTTCTACTGCAGCCCGATGAGAATACGCATCAACTCCAAACATAAAGCCTGATATAATAGTTATGCCAGCGTTTGCAATTTGTGTAATTAAATTATTAGTTATGGTTTTGCCGTATGTGGTTATCCTGCGTGAACCAACCACGGCCAGGCAATTTTCAAATATATCCTCATCCCAGTCGCCTTTAAAATATAGTTTCTCGGGAGGATCTTTTATCTCTTTTAATCTTTTGGGATATCTACTATCGTTTATATTAATTACATTTTCCAT
>CBDUVS010000163.1:0-1839 GCA_965370735.1 uncultured bacterium
ATGATAAAAAAATTCGGTAGGAGAAATATCGAATAAATGGCTATATTTCTGCGAAGTGGAGTCATACTTTATCAAGATTTTCCTTTTCGCATGGGCATGATTAGATAAAAGCGCCCATGCATAGCAGGCTGTTTTTGTTTCAGGTAACAGCGTATCCAGGCGGTCAAGAAAATTATCCTTGTCCTTATTGCCTTAAATATCTTTCGGCGTTCTATCCCACGGATGATAATGTGGTTCAGAACACCGGGGGTATCGAGGCGGGCTAATTTTGGCATGAAGCTTTTATTATCAATATATCAAGTTGCTTACTTACTGATGGATGTCCCCCTATTTATTAATATTCAATAAGTTAGCGTGGCCCAAGCCCGATTACCCCAATGGGCCTAATGTCGTCCATACTGGTAGTTCATTCCTTACGTAATATTTGGTTACTGGACGATACAGAGATCGGACAGAGGAGAGGCAACAGCAAATTTCATTTTGTTCTGAAAACTGAAATTCAAAAACAAAGATTGAATTTTATATCCAATATCTTACGTCTGAAATCTCTATCTTTTTGATGGGTTTAAATCCTTTAGTCTTTAAGAATTTAATGTGGGATACAGTGTTTTCCATTACATCAGATATGGATAAAGTTTCAAAATCAAGATTCTCCATAATTTTCCTTGTAATTACTATGGAAAGTAAAGGATGTTCTTCTCTGTGACCATTCTGTGTCTGAGAATTGAAAACTGTACCGAAAGCAGTAATTATAGTCATTTCAACCGGTAATAAAGCAAATAACTCTCGAGCAACTCTTAATACACACCCCCAAACATAATCATGATACAGCTTGTAAAATTTGGTTTTAGGCATTTTTTTAACAGAAAGCCGACCGCTTTTTAAAAGTTTCTTTTCCATATCTGGAATAATTTCATCACCTCTTAGCTTTAAAATAGCCTCAATGTAAATAATGTCATCTGTTTTAAATTCAATTAATGGGATAAGCCTTATAATCTGTTTGAAGGTGTTAATCCCTTTGCAGCAGGCTTCGATAAGACCTTTAGGATCTCCTGCTATTATCTTATTGGCAAGTTTTTGTAATTTATTCCAGAAAGCGTATCTTTGCTCATAATTTTTTAAAGCCTTTTTATATTCTTTTTCATCTTCCAGTTTTGCTTTTTCAACATCAGAAGCCAACTTCCTACGTTTCCTTTCCAAGCGTCTTAATAATTTATCAAGAAAGCTTGGTATATACTCATTCAGTTTATCTTTTGCAGCATTTTCATGAGCATAAAGCCTTGACGGTTTGGCAGGTGGCTTAGATGATAATATTTTACTCCAGTTCCAGACTTTGCCGCATTGCTTGTATGAGGATATCACACGATTTATATGATTCTCAAATTCACTAACTTCGATAGCCGCTTCCTTTAGCTCTTGCAGTTTTTGTAAATATTTTTGCTGCCTTTCTAACTGGCGTCTTTCCCTCCTAGCTTCTCTTTCTAACTCGCGTTCTAACTCGCGGCTTTCCCTCCTAGCTTCTCTTTCTAACTGGCGTCTTTCCCTCCTAGCTTCTCTTTGGGCATAACGATATCCTTTGATAACACCTCGCGCCAGAGTTCCCATCTTTAATTCCTCAAAATTACGAACAAAATGAAATTAGTATTTTCTGAAAATAGACTAACCAAGCTCACCTGCCGCCAGCACTGCGGGGCACTGAACCTTGAAAAAAACCACCTGCTTTAATGCGGGGCAAAGCATTTCAAAAACCGCCGAGCTGTTGGTGGTTAGATGGTGTGACTGGTTATGCGAGAATGAGTTACCGCACATTTAAGGAGCCAGGCATTGGCCCTTCATTAT
>CBDUVS010000164.1:0-1797 GCA_965370735.1 uncultured bacterium
AATCTTATTCTTCTCTTTTAAATTTGCCTGTAGTTTTACCTTAAAAATCTCCGGCTCTACTAAATCGCATATCCTAATTCCGCAACGAGCTGCCTTATCAGTATAACAGGGGCCGATTCCTCTCTTAGTTGTCCCAATTTTAGTTGCTCCCTTATTTTCTTCTTTTAAACTATCTAATATTTTGTGATATGGAAAAATAACATGCGCTTTCTCATCAATCATCAGGTTTTTTTTGCTGACAGCTATGCCTTCTTTTTTTAACTTATCAATTTCATCAAGTAATGCCTTAGGGTCTATAACAACTCCATTACCAATAATACATATCTTGCCTTTATGTAAAATACCCGAAGGAATTAGATGTAGAATGAATTTTTTGTCTTTTACAACAACCGTATGGCCGGCATTATTTCCACCTTGAAATCGAACTACGTAGTTTGACTTCTTCGCAAGGATATCTATAATTTTACCTTTGCCTTCATCTCCCCATTGAGCTCCAATTACAACTGTATTAGGCATTTCAACTCCCTTTTTATTCTACTTATCGTATCTTAAGCATACTGAAGGCAGGAGTAAAACCTACCCCTGCCAATATATAAATTTTATTTATTACTTTTGCTCTTTAATTCTTCTATTTTTTGTTTTGCTTTTTGAGTCCAAACATCATTAGATTTTGACGCTTTAACTCTTTTCTGCCAACATTCAATTGCCTTTTGATTATTACCAATCTGCTCATAAACCGTAGCTAAATTGCTATAAGTAGCTAAATATTCCTTATCTAAATTGATTGCTTTCTGAAATTCTTCTATCGCTTTATCGTAAACCCCAAGATAAAAATAAATAATACCTATATCGTTATGAATACAGGCATAATTAGGGTGCAGTTCAACAGCTTTATTATAGGATTTAAGAGCTTTATCATAATCCTTGTTTTTTTGATGATTGTATCCAACCTGGCGCCATTGCATGGCGAGATGTATTTTTTCAGTGTGTGACGCCGGGGTCATAGTAGCAGCGCTCTTGGGCTCCAATTCAACCCCTACACGCCTTGCTTCTTTATCTGTTAATTTAGCCGTCTCAGGCCTTTTTATTCTTTTACTAGGCCTCTCATCATCAAAACCGCCATCGTCCTTACCAAAACTTATATTAGTATCTAAGAGCTTGAAATCTTCAGAATCATCATAAGATTTATCACTTTTGTGGTGAATTTTCTTTGCTTTGAACTCGGGGATCGCTTCCGGCTCAAATTCAGTTACTCTAGGTTCAATATTAATAGCAGCAGCTATAGCCTGACTTTCAATATTGATTTCCGGTGTAGCCGCAGCTTTTGCTTTTTCAGTCGCTGCTATTTGGGTTCTATCTGGAATTGCCGGAGATATTGGAGAGGTTGTTTTAATTTCTTCCTTCTTTATTTCTTTTTTAAATTGTGGCCTTATATCGGCAACCTGCTGTGTCGGAGAGTTAGCGATATAAAGCGTATATCCTTTTTTATGCTTTACATGTGTATAAGCTACTTTCTCCTTCAGATGAATTACCAAGAAATCAATACCGTAAAAATGGGCATCACCCAAGGAAGGATCTACGAAAGGTATAATACTTTTTACTACTACACCATTTACTATAATTTCCGTTGGGACATTGTCTGCCCGCGCGAAGGCGTTTCCAACGATATCAGCAACTATTTGAGGAGGATTGCCTATGGTATAAAAAACCATTTTTGTTGGCTGATTATATAAAAAGGTAATTGCTGTTCTGTTCTCCTCCGTCTTATATGTAACATTTTCTAAAACAGAACTCCTG
>CBDUVS010000165.1:0-1791 GCA_965370735.1 uncultured bacterium
AAAAAAGTTAACAGGAGAAATTTATGACAAAGGTGTGCGCGATTCCGAAAAAGATAATTAAGGACGGCAAAGAGGTAATGGTTTGCGATGAAACCCGCTCAAAGCTTCTTCCCGCGCTTCAGAGTATTCAGGATAAAGAGGGATATATATCGGATAAAAATATGCAGGACGTTGCGGATATGTTCAGCATTCATCCGGTCGAGGTTTTTTCTGTAATTACCTTTTACTCTTTTTTATCAGAGAAGAAAAAAGGTAAGCATATTATCCGGGTGAGTAATTGCGTTTCAAACGTAATGGCAGGCAGTGAGAAAGTTATCAACGAGTTTGAAAAGGCGCTTAAGATAAAAACCGGCCAGACTACCAAAGACGGCAAGTTTACTCTTGAGAGAACCAGTTGCATTGGTATGTGCGATGAGGCGCCGGCCGTTATGGTTGATGATAAATTGATAGGGAAGGTAACCTCTCAGAGGGTAAAAAAAATAATCCAGGAGCAGAAGTAATGAAAGTAAAAGACGAAAGAACAAAAGAGTTACCAAAAAGGCAGGGGTTGGTTATTTTTAGTGAGATTGAGAACGGGGCAGGATTAGAAAATGCCCTTAAAATAAAAAAAGAGCAGGTTATTGCCGAAATAAGCGCCTCCAATTTAAAAGGTAGGGGTGGCGCAGGTTTCCCCACAGGGCTAAAATGGAAGTTCGCGGCCCAGGAAAAAGATGAGCAAAAATATGTTGTCTGTAACGCGGATGAAGGAGAGCCGGGTACTTTTAAGGATAAGGTGCTTCTTTCTGAATACGCTCCGTTGTTTTTGGAGGGTATGGTTATCGCGGCCTACGCCATTGGAGCCGCGCAAGGTTTTATTTATCTTCGGGGAGAGTACAAATCATTTGTGCCTGCCTTAGAAAATAAGTTGAAGGAGATGAAGAAAAACAATCTCCTCGGTGAGAATATCGGCGGTAAAAAAGGGTTTAATTTTGATATAGAAGTTCGTCTGGGCGCCGGGGCTTATATCTGCGGCGAGGAGACGGCTTTAATAGAGTCTCTTGAAGGAAATCGCGGTGAACCAAGAAACAGGCCGCCTTTTCCGGTTAATACCGGCTATAACGGCCATCCGACGATTGTTAATAACGTAGAGACATTCGCGGCGGTAGTTCATATAGTCGCCAAGGGAGCGGACTGGTTTAAGTTAATAGGAACGGAAAAGTCAGCCGGCACAAAACTGTTAAGCGTTTCCGGTGATTGTAAAAACGCCGGGGTTTATGAGGTAGCTTACGGAACCTCAATAAAAGAAATACTCAAGATGGCTGACGCTAAAGATGTCAAAGCGGTGCAGGTTGGCGGGGCCTCGGGAATCTGCGTGCCCCAAAGCCAGTTTAGCCGTACAATTGCTTATGAAGATTTATCTACCGGCGGTTCTATTATCATTTTCGGCCAAAAAAGAAATCTGCTTGATGTTGCTGAAAATTTCCTTGAGTTTTTCGAAGAGGAGTCCTGCGGGCAGTGCACGCCTTGCAGGGAAGGAATTCCGGTATTAATAGATGCCGTCAAAATGTTGAAAAAGGGAGAGTGCGGCAAGGAATACTTAAAAGATATCCTTTCTTTGTGCGAGACGATGCAGTTAGCTTCAAAGTGCGGCCTGGGACAGTCTTGTCCTAACGCCTTTGTTTCCATAATAGACAATTTTAAAAAAGAATATACTTTATCAAAAAACAGTAAACAGGAGAAAGCATTCAATGGATAACAGAAAACCATTCGCGGAAGATACGTCCAGGGCTCCCATAAGCCAGAGAACCCAAC
>CBDUVS010000166.1:0-1763 GCA_965370735.1 uncultured bacterium
ATCAAAATGTCTTCCGGTAATAATAAGCTGCATAAATACACTCTCCTTTTAATGAACACATAATTTATGACATTCAGAAGATGACATAAATTATATGTGTGAATTAATTCCGCCGAGAGCTGCAAAATTGTCGATGAGAATTTTGCGGCATCTTTCGAGACGGAACTTTTTTATCAAAAGTATCATTTACGCCAGCTTTGCTGTCGTAAATAATAAGTCCGGGCATCACTTACATCGTAAATTTTTCACCTAAATATATCTGCCTTGCCTTAGGATCATTAATTAATTCCTCGCTTGTGCCGGAAATCAAAATTTTCCCATCAGCCATAATATAAGACCTATCAGTAATAGCCAAGGTTTCTCTAACGCTATGATCCGTAAGGAGTATTCCCAAGCCTCGGTTTCTAAGATGCGTAATAATTTGCTGAACTTCAAAAACCGCAATGGGATCCACCCCGGAAAAAGGCTCATCCAAAAGAATAAACGCCGGATTAGAAACTAAAGCTCTGGTTATTTCCAAACGCCTTCTTTCGCCGCCGGAAAGAGTGTAAGCCTTATTCTTGGCTAAATGCGAAATATTTAAATCCCCCAATAAAGCCGTTAATCTTCGTTTTCTTTCGCTATGAGGCACGCGCGTCGTTTCTAAAATAGCCATAATATTTTCCGCGACAGTTAATTTTCTAAAAGTCGAGGTTTCCTGAGATAAATAACTTATACCAAAACGGGCTCTTTTATACATCGGCAGACGGGTTATATCGCGATTGCCGAAATAAACGTTCCCACCTTCAGGGTTAATTAAACCAACTAACATATAAAATGTCGTAGTCTTACCGGCGCCATTGGGGCCTAAAAGGCCAACAATCTCACCCCTTCTTATCTCAATGCTAACCCGATTAACAACCTTACGGCCGTTATAAGATTTGATTAATTTTTCAGTTTTTATTAAGTCCATTGCTTTCCTCTTGAATGCTGGAATAAATTATGAATTTGGGCCTTCCCCTTAAAACAACTTTAGCTTCATTAGCATAGTATATAGCTTTTTGACTATAACTGATATTTTCACCTCTTTTAATACTTACGTTACCTTCAGCTATAACTTTTTTTATCTCTTTTCTTTCTTTATCAAAATAGACACGCGCTTTATCAGCTTTCAACTGCCCTCTTTCATCGGTAACTTCTACATTGTCATTTAAATAAACAATGCTTTGCTTGTAATCTATTTCCAAAGCACCATCACAGGTAATTATAGTACTAGGAGCTATATCAACCGTTACGTCCCGCGCAAACCTAACTTTCTCTAAATTCGGATGTCCCGTTATCCCCGTGCCTTTGACTTTAATATTATCTCTCTCAACCTTAACAATATCTTCAGTCCAAACTTTTTCTTTCTGAGCGTTCCAATTTAACCTGTCCGTGGTTAGTTTCGCCCCGTCATCAGTCACAGCAACTACATTAGATTTTAGTTTAACATCGTTGCTTTTTCTATCAAGCGTCCCACTATCGGCAGTAATAGTAATAACACTATCTTTGTTATATGTCCTGGCATTAATATTAGAAAGTTCTACTAAGTCAGAACTTAAAAGGTCTGCCGACTCACCCTCAATATCCCACTTCTTCTTACCCTCTTCTGTGCCGGAAAGCGAAAAAGCAAGTAACTTCTGCTGTGCTCCTTCTTTAGAGTCAACATCGTCCATGTTATCGGCCCTCTTCTCACTGGGTTTAGGGCCGCAACCTGAAATTAAATAAATAACACAAATAAGTAA
>CBDUVS010000167.1:0-1750 GCA_965370735.1 uncultured bacterium
AGGAAGGGCCTTTGCCGGAAATATCTAAATCAATTAATGATGTGGCCAAGCGATTAATTACATTAGCGGGAGATGAGGGTTATGATATGAGCACCCTGCTGGAAAGAGGTTTGTCTGAATCTCCTACTTTGAAAGAGCTGCGGCTTAAAACAGATCAGGTTAATACAGTAATTGAGTTGATGAGAAAGATATTTGAGGCTAAGCTTGGCGGTTTAGATGATCCGATTGTATCCACGACGCTTGAACCTGGTAGTGTTGTATTCAAGGTTGTAGCCGCTAACCCGTCAAAAACAAAGACACAAAAAGTCCCGGTTAAGATTTATCTTCCCGCGGAAGTAGAGGCAAGGGATATTCTGGACCAGGGAGGCTTGGAATTAGAGTATGATTCGGAGAAAGCGGCTTACTATTTATATAAAAATGATTTGAAACTCGTTCCTTTAGAGACCGCAGTTTTCAATATAGAGATAGAAGATGTGTGGATAATATCCGAAGATATAACCAATAGGCTTAAGAAGCGTACAGTCAGAGTTGTCGAAGAATTGGAAGAGACTGACTATTATATTAAAGCTAAAGAAGTGGCTGATACCATCTATAAGCGCCTTGATGAAATTCTCAGCTCTCAAAGCGACGAAAGTATCAGCCGCAATAAGCATATCGGTATCTATCGAGTTAATCTAAAGATTATAGAGAAGATTAAAGAAGATATAGAGCGATTGGAAAAATTGCTTACTTTCGCCGGGGGGCCGCCGGTTCCTGAAATGTTAGAAAAGTCAAAGTTAAGATTAGACGCCCCTTCGACAACAACTACATGGATGATTATCTTTATTATTATTATTTTCATCGGCGCATTAGGAACCGTGTTTTTCTTTACCTGGCAGCGGCAGCAGCGGTCTACGAAAAGTTTTTTTACTCAAGCAAAGAAATCTTCCTTTTCTAAAGATGAAGAGTCCGCGCCGGAGGAAGAAAAAGAGAAGGGTAAGTAGAAAAAAGATTGTTATTTAACAAAGTTTTTGCTGAAGAATGCTGAATGTATTTATTTTAAGCCCTGAAGGGGTAATTTTTGAGGGGAAAGCCAAAAGTGTAAGCCTGCCCGGAGAAAGCGGGATATTTGAGGTTCTCCCATTTCATAAAAATCTCTTAAGCCGCCTATTGTCCGGCTTAGTGATAGTAGACGGTCGTACTTTTTCTATCCGGCGGGGGATAGTGAAAGTTAAAAGTGATACGGTCACAGTTATCTCTGAAATTAATTGACGCCCTCACTTTTTTGTGTTAAAATATGTAAAATTATCGGCTGCGCTTTTTGTCCCTTCACATTTTATCTGGAAAAGTGAAGGGTTATTAATTGAATTTAAAAGGATAGTTATGTCTCGCGAGCTCGCAATTATTTTAATTTTTGCTATGTGCATTTTGGGTCCAAGCGCGGTTATCGCGGCTTGTGGATTTGCCAGCATTAATGCCTTGGGTAGAAATCCTTCTAGCGCTCCTAAAGTTTTCGCGGCTATGACGATTCTGATTGTTTTTGCTGAGGCTATAGCAATTGTCGCTTTATTAATTGTGTTTCAATTATTTAGTGTTCGCACGTAAAGGTAAACCTCGTTGAAGATAGATTGTTTTTAGGCGATCGTTTATCTCTAAACGGAGCAAAAACCAAAAAAATGTTATTTTATCTCTTACTTCTAATTCAACTCCTTGTTTTTGGAGTTCTGGCCTTTCTTTTAAGCCGGATTTTAACCCGTAATATTACCGGGGC
>CBDUVS010000168.1:0-1702 GCA_965370735.1 uncultured bacterium
ATTTATACAAATTATTTTAGTTGATTGTGTGAATACATTTCTCACAAATGTTTTTTCTCAACTCAAGATAATAAATGCTACCTCTAAAGCCAAAATATGTCAAATGTTAATTGTTTCCGCGTAGCGGCTTCGTCCAACAAACGGGTGAACACGGACGGCAAAAAGCGCGGCGGTTTTCGGTAGACCCTGTTCCGCATAAAGGTCGGTAGTAGTCCAAGTGTTGGTTGCTCCGAAGTTTTTGCCGCCGGTTACCCGTAGGCGGCAAATCACAAGCCCTCAAAGGAGGTTAAATTGTCTTTACAAAAAGGTGCCATCATTTTCTTTCTTATTGGGATAATTACGTTACTAATTCCTGGCTACGCAACCGCTGAAACAATCAATATTCCAGATGTGGGCAGTATCGTGATCCCAGAAATTATGGAAGTAAAAGACTTACCTGAAAATAAAGCAGTAAGGGACAAAGTTTACAAAAAAATGAATATTGACCCTAAAAGTATGGAAGCTTTCCAACTAAATTTAATGGTTAAACAAAAAGGGATGAAATTATATTCAAGAATAATTGTTGAGACAATACCGGGGCAACCAGGTGATTACGATCAAATAAACTCTAAGTACACTATGACCTCTGAAGAAATGAAAATTACAGAGGAACAACTTAAATCTTCTATTGAAAGCCAGTTTAAGAACACGCCGTTAAAAATTTTGCAGTGGTATCCATTTAAACTTGTAGATATTAATGGAATGAGAGCCCTTCATTTTTCATTTAGAAGGCAGCTTAATAATAACCCACAAGTCCTTGTAAAGTATTATATATTTCAGAATTATAATCGGGCAATCAGGCTTACCGCATCTTATAGGCTTGATGAAAAAGAGATATGGCAAGATCTTATTCAAAAATCAATTGATAGTTTCCGGATCACTCCATATATTTCTGAAAAAGGAATTGAACCAACAAGTAATGATATAATGTCAATGCGTTATGGCGATAACTGGGGTTTGTTTCTAATTATTTCGTTTATAATCACTTGGGCGATTGGTCTTATACCGCCTCTATTACTTCGCTTCGCTATTATCCGGAAACCAATTTCTAAAAAGCTATCGATTTTTTTGGTAATTCTGTTGTGGTTTATAAATATTATTATTTTTACGGCATTAGGTAGCCAAAGCAAAACTCATGGTGCATTAGTACTCGTAGCAATCGCATCATATTATATTTTAAGGAAAGGAAGTAAAGCGCCCAACACGGCGCTTGAGAGGGACCGGGCTTAAACCGCGGCTTTGACCAAGAGCTTTGGTTTTTCACAAATCGTAGTATATTCATAGGCCTGTGTTGATTTGTCGCCCGGCCCCTCAGCTTTGGGTTCGATGAGGAATGGAGGTTTACATAAAACTGGGGTCAAAAACTGGGGTCAAGTCTGCTCTTGAACTGGGGTCAAGTCTGCTCTTGACTCTTGCCCGCTTACTCGCGGAAAGCAATGGGGTCAGCCCTTGACATCTTATATTTTCGCCTAACCAATCACTACCTGACCGCCAACAGCTCGGCGGTTTTTGGAATGCCCTGCCCCGCATCAAAGCAGGTGGTTTTTCAAGGTTCAGTGCCCCGCAGTGTTGGCGGCAGGTGAGCTTTGGTTGGGTGACCTTAATTATTATCAATGGTGAATCGAGATGAAATTCGGATGGCTCCCGGAACAGCAGACTTATG
>CBDUVS010000169.1:0-1689 GCA_965370735.1 uncultured bacterium
TATCTTAAAGTTTTCATATAATTCATCTCGACAAAAATTTTTCAAGTTTCTCTTTATACTCAAGAGATGTTACATAAACTTCATCGTTATGCCCGCCTTCAAAGGACAAAAATTGCTTAGGCTCCGCGGCTGTATCAAAAAGAATTTGTCCGTGGTTAAAACTAATAACTTCGTCATTTCTACCGTGAACAATCAATTTTGGAATATCAATATTCTTTACCTTGGCCACCGCGTCGTATTTTTGTGTGATTAAGAACTTCATAGGCAAGAACGGATAAATCTGCTGTGTCCGTATAACAACTGAAGCAAAACTACTCTCCAGTATTAAAGCGCTTACTTTTCTTCTCAGGCAAACTTCGGCGGCAATCGGCCCCCCTAATGATTTACCATACATAACAATTTTAGATTTATCAACATCTTCCCTTGACATTAGATAATCGTAAGCGGCAATCGCGTCATTATACAAACCTCTTTCGCCCGGCCTGCCGCTGCTTTTCCCATAGCCGCGATAGTCAAAAATAAAAAAATTCACTCCCATTTCATGAAAAAATTTCACCTTATGTAATCGATGGCATATATTTCCGGCGTTGCCATGACAGTAGAGCACCGTAGTTTCCGCGTCTTTCACCGGCACATACCAAGCATTGAGACTTTCCCCGTCAGATGTTTTAAAAGTCACTTCCTCATACGCAATGCCTATCTCAGCCGGAGTCTCTGAAACTTCCATAGCGGGATAATATAAACTTTGCTGCTCCAAAAAAATAAAATATATTCTAAAGAGCACAAGAGCAATAACAACTATAAGTAATATCTTCATTTCCTCGTACCCTTTCTTCTATTTCCTGCTTTTACTTAATCCCTGTCCACCTCTGGCGGGCTTAATTCTGCTTTTAAATTCCCATAAAATTCAACAACAGCCCAATTGACCCAAGGATAACGGTCTTAATAAATGTAATCACCGGGTTTAAGATTCCTAAATAAAGCAACCCAATAATTATAAAAAACCCGTAAGGTTCAAGTCTCGCCAACTGATATTTGGCATCATAAGGCAGAAATTCCATCAGCACCCGTGAGCCATCCAAAGGAGGAATGGGTATCAAATTAAATGAACCCAATATAATATTTATTTCCGCCGTAATTGAAAGCGCGAGGTAAAGGAAAGGGTTCGCGTGAATAACGTGAATCTCACGCAAAAATATTGCCAGAGCAGCAATAAGTATATTCGCGCCAACCCCCGCCAAAGAAACAGAGATAATCGCTAGGCGAGAATCACTCAGCTTTCTATAATCAACAGGAACCGGCTTTGCCCATCCAAATCCCACAAAAAGAAGAGCCAGCGCCCCCATCGGATCAATATGCGGCATTGGCTTAAAAGACAACCTGCCATAGTTCTTTGCTGTATTATCACCAAACAACGAAGCAACCCAGCCATGCGCGATTTCATGAATAATGACTGAATAAAGAAGCAGCGGCACTAACATAAAAAACACTATTGGATCTGTAAATAAAAGCTGAATCAACCCCATATTTTTATCACCTTAATGATCCGCCTTAGGCGGAGAATTAATTCCGAAGCTTAAAGGTAAATTATTCCCTGCGGGAAGAATTTACCTTTGTTTAAGCAAGGAGTCTGTTAATTTCCTTAATCCCCCTGCTTTGTTTTCGCAAGAAAACAAGGGAGGATAATAT
>CBDUVS010000170.1:0-1674 GCA_965370735.1 uncultured bacterium
GTCTTAGGCAGCGGTTGTTTTTTAATTAGTTTTTTAGTTTTTAAACCGTAAAAAATGGGATATTTGATTATTTTCATTAATCTATTGCATTATCTTATCAAATATGATAAATTAATGGTATGAAATTGGATGATTTTGTAAATACAGTTAAAGATTTACCACTGGTTGAGGTTGATAACCTCTTGGGTGGGGATATTCTGCCCGATGATATCAGAGTCCAACTGAGCCGCTGGCAGAGGGCGGGCAAAGTTGAACAGTTGCGTAGAGGGATTTATCTATTAGCACCCGCTTATAGAAAAATTGAGGTTTATGAACCTTATTTAGCCGCCTGTTTAAAAAGGCCCTCGTATATCAGCCTGGAGAAGGCTCTTGAATTTCATAATCTTATTCCTGAAACGGTAAGCGTTTTTACAAGTATTACTACAAAAAGGACTGCGATCTTTAAAAATGAACTTGGTGTTTTTGATTACAGGCATATTAAAAATACACTTTTTTGGGGCTACGATTCAATTACGGTTAATAAACAAACAGGTTTTATGGCCTCTCCTGAAAAGGCGCTATTAGATTTAGTTTATTTTAAGCAAGTAAAAGTAAACAGTGCTTACCTAAAAGGGTTAAGGCTGGAAAATGTAGAAAAAATTAACCTTGATAAGCTGCTTGAAATGGCGGCGAGGTTTAAAAAGCCGAAATTAATTAAGGCGGCAAAAGTGATAAAAAAATATATTACTTTATGTAAAAGCCAAGAGAAAGTTTTATGAAAGACTATGCGCTGGAATTAACTTCTGCTCGTGAAGGTTATAATGCCAAGCTAAATACTTTAAGAGAATACCTGCAGGCTTATATTTTAAGAATTCTGCATACTGATGAGTTGTTTAAGAATAGTGCTTTTTTAGGCGGGACCGCCCTGAGGTTTCTATATGGTTTACCGCGCTTCTCGGAAGATTTAGACTTTTCTCTAATTAAAGCCGCTGATAGTTCTTTTACTGAGTCAATTAATAAACTTAAAAAGGAATTAATTCTGGCGGGTTACGCGATTTCGATTAGATATAGTGAAGTAAAAGCCGTTAAATACGCTTTAGTAAAATTTGAAGAGTTGATGCGAGATACCGGGCTTAGTCCATACAAAGAACAACTTTTGTCTATTAAAATTGATATTGACACTAATCCGCCTTCGGGCGCGGGGTTTAAGCCCCAGATTATTAATAAGTATTTCCCATTATCATTTATGTTTTATGATTTGCCTTCTTTATTAGCCGGTAAAATTCATGCTCTCTTAAGCAGGAACTATACTAAAGGACGTGATTATTTTGATTTATGCTGGTATTTGTCCCGCTGGAAAAACAGCGTGCCTAATATTAACTTTTTGACAAACGCTCTCAAGCAGACTGATTATCGAGGGGAGTTGCCTGATAGTAAAAATTGGCGTCAATGTTTATATAAAGTTGTTGAAAAGACGAATTGGAAACTGATTTATAAAGATGTGGAAAACTTTCTTGAATCTGAAGCGGATAGCATTGTGTTCACTAAAGAAAACGCGCTTAAATTAATTAAACCGGACGAGCGGTTTAGTTGATTTTAAGTTTTTTTTAAACCGTAAAAAAAAGGAGGGCCGTAAATGAATAATATAGTTATTTGCGGTGTAAGCTGCTTGGAATTCTTACTTCGAGTGTCATT
>CBDUVS010000171.1:0-1647 GCA_965370735.1 uncultured bacterium
ACACCTCTTTCAGATAAAGAAAGAGTTGCTTTAAGACTCGTCGCTAAAAGTATTGAGGCAGTTTTAAAGCACTGGGATAAGAGTTATAAGGAACTTAAAAAGGAGATTGAACATGAACGAAAGACCTAAAAGGGAAGGCGTTCAGTTAGCATATCCTGCTACAGAAAATGCAATGCTAAGACTTGGAGACAGTTGCTTTGCCCAGCCTAAGCTAAACGGCGAGAGAGCTATTGTCCAGTGGTTTCATGGAGATCCCGTGCTCTTATCATCCTACGGTAACGAGTTTAAATATCTTCAGCACATCAAAGAAGCTATAAAATGCAACTTTAAGTATGATGAGACAGCTTTAGATGGAGAGCTTTACGTGCACGGGTGGAGCAGAGAAAGAATCCATTCTGCCTGTAGTAGAAAGGTAAATATAAATCCTGATACTATAAAACTTGAATTTCATGTTTTTGACTATAAAAGTGATGAGAGCCAATGGCAAAGAATTCATATCCTAAGTACAAAATTTAGTAACGACTATTTTAAGCAGCCTTTAATCTATGTTCCTTATAAAATTATTAGCACGGCTTCTCAAGACTGGATGGATCAAGTTATTAATTATGTAGGGAAAGGTTATGAAGGAGCAGTCTTTAGAGGTGCTTTGCATAATTATGAAGAAAAAAGGTCAAAAGGAATGCTTAAGTTTAAGCCGACTGAGAGTGATACTTATGAAATTTGTGGTGTAATTGAGGGTGTTTCTCAAGAAGGTATATTTAAAGCTATGATAGGTTCGTTTAGGGTATCTGGAGATGACGGAACAGTCTTCAGTGTCGGCGCAGGGAAGCTCCCCCATTCTGAAAGGAGGAAATTGTGGGAAATTAAGCAAAGTCTAATAGGCAAAAACCTTTTAGTTAAGCATGAGCTTTTAAAAACAAGGACAGGAATTCCACTTTGCTGTGTAGCCTTACAAGTCATAAACTAATTCAAAAAAGTCAAATTTTGACGTTTCTTGGAATTTAGCCGGTATCGTATGGCATATAATATGGGATACCCATTACGGCGGCGGCATTGCCCCATTTAACGGCGTTAAACATTAAACGCATGGTAGTGGGCGTACCTATTAATAATGCCGCAAATCGCAAATCACGGTTCCTTTTTTAGGAACCCAGAAAAGTCAAAGTTTAACATTTCTGAAAAAGAAAGGAGTAAAAATGGATAATCTTAGTAAACACGCAAAAAACAAGCTTACACATTTTATGTGGAAAGATTCTAAGGAAATATTTTATAGGCCTGAAGATATGAAAACAAAGCACATATTTTTTACTCTAAGAATGATATGGAATCACGCTGTACCAAAAGATATGCAAATACTTCCATACAAAAAATACAGCTTTGGCTCTTTTTATACCAAAGAATATATAAAAAGAGCAATTAAAGATCTCCTAAGCGAGTTATCAAAAAGAGATGACTTAACACCATACTTTAAAAAGTGCCTTATCCTTATGCTTAAACATAGAAAAATGATAGCATTCAAATAGCATGCTAAATGCGCAAAATAAAGAAAGGAGGAAGATATGTTTGATTCAATTATAAGATTCTTATGGGACTGGTTTGGTTGGTGGCTGGGATTTATTTTTATACTTTTCTGCATTACAGACTCAC
>CBDUVS010000172.1:0-1640 GCA_965370735.1 uncultured bacterium
GACAATTTACCTTTAAGCTTCGGAGTTAATTCGGGCTTATTGTTTACGACAGCTTTGCTGGCGTAAATAATGCCCTCATTAAAAGGAGTTTTAGGATGTTATTTTCTAAAGTTGATGAAGTTTTATCATCTATCGATGGAGTATTGTCAGTTTCAGAAAATGAAGTAAAAGTTTTGAATGAAGATAAGTTTAAAGATGAACTTATTGACAGATTGGCCTATAACGCGGCTCTTTCTGATGATCAGGATATAAAGGAGTTGTCCTGCTGGTTAATCCGCGGCGCGGCAGAAGGGCTGGGCATTGTATGTTCATCAATTCAAGGATTATACGAGGCTCGAGGCAGAGAAGAATATAGGGATATGACTGTTCCCGCTGTTAATTTAAGGGGACTGACTTATGATTTATCAAGAGCTCTTTTCAGGTGTGCCCTAAAAAACAATTCACTTAGTTTCATTTTTGAAATAGCCAAATCAGAGTTAGCTTATACTATGCAAAGCCCATCTGAATATAGCGCGGTTATATTAGCCGCTGCTATAAAAGAGAATTATAGGGGCCCGGTTTTTATTCAGGCCGACCATGTTCAAATTAAGTGTAAAAATTTCCTCAGTGGTAGAGCTAAAGAAATAGATTGTTTAAAGAATGTAATAAAAAAAGAATTAGACGCGGGTTTTTATAATATAGATATAGATTCTTCAACCTTGGTTGATCTGGATAAAGAAACGGTTGACGAGCAGCAGAGCTTTAATTATGAAGTAGCGGCGGAACTTACAGACTATATCAGAAAACACCAACCCAAAGGTATTGAAGTATCAGTTGGTGGAGAAATAGGTGAGGTTGGTTCTAAGAACTCGACCCCGGAAGAGCTGAAGGTTTTTATGGATGGTTACAATAAGAAACTCAAAGAAATTAATACAAATGCCAAGGGCATCAGTAAGATAAGTGTCCAGACGGGCACTTCTCATGGAGGCGTTGTTTTGGCTGATGGCAGTGTAGCCGAAGCCAAAGTTGATTTTGCCACTCTGGAAACACTTTCAAAAATAGCTAGAGAGGATTATGGTTTAGGTGGAGCGGTTCAGCATGGAGCTTCCACATTGCCCCGGGAAGCATTTAATAAATTTACTAAAACTCAAACCTTAGAAGTCCATTTGGCGACCGGTTTTCAAAATACGGTTTATGACAGTAAAAATTTACCAAACGAATTAAGAAAAGAAGTTTATGATTATTTAAAATCAGAATTAGCCTCCCAAAGAAAAGAGGGGCAGACGGATGAGCAGTTTATATATACACTCAGAAAAAAGGGGTTCGGGCCTTTCAAGAGAGAGTTTATGGATTTACCGCGTGATGTTAGAGACGCTATCAGCGCTGAAGTAGAAGTCGAATTCGACTTTCTTTTTAAGCAAATGAATACTGTTAACACTAAAGAGCTTGTCCTAAAAAATGTAGCCCTTATCAAGAGCAAAACCACTTGTCCGGTATCAATTTAATTAAGATACAAGTACAAAGTCATACCCTTGCGGGGCACAGGCAAGTCATAAGTCACACGTCACAAGTAAGACACAAGTCACAGGTCACAAGATGCAAAAAGCAAGATACAAGTTACAAGAGACAATAACCAAATAATAACCAATGACCAAATTCGA
>CBDUVS010000173.1:0-1508 GCA_965370735.1 uncultured bacterium
AGATACCCTTGTTCAAAAGCCAACATCTTGGCTTGAAGTCTTAAAAGAGTCAAAAATGAGCTGCCTACCGGAAAAACCGTATGCATATGAATCAGAAGCGCTATTAGATCCTGACTTAGATGTTTTTCCCGTTGCCTCAATCGTTATTTGGGGAAAAGTATTACTTATCGCAAGTTTTTTATCTGCCTTAGCTTGTTCACCTTCTAAAAAAATAACCTCTCTCTCTTTAAAACAAGAGAGGTCATCCATCGGGATTTAAAAAACAAAAATTAGGGAGGGGCCTTTAAGTGCCTTTTATCTTGATATTTTCAGTATCTTGTATTTTAATATACCTACAGGCACTTCAATTTCAACTACTTCTTTTTCTTTATGGCCTATCAATCCTTTACCTACGGGAGAAGTTACAGATATCTTGCCCTGATCATAATCAGCCTCTATTTCAGAGACTAAAGTATATTCTAACTCATCACCGGAATCCATATTTTTCAATTTAACCGTTGCCCCTATTAGAATTTCATCTGTGGCAAGGTTTTCATCATCAATTATACGTACATGGATAAAGTTTTCCTCTAATTTTGCGATCCTTATTTCATTAAGGGCTTGAGCCTCTTTGGCGGCATCATATTCAGCGTTTTCACTTATATCTCCGTGATCCCTGGCTGTTCCTATGGCCTGGGATAATTCTCTGCGCTTAACCGTTTGTAAATATTCCAGTTCTTCTCTTAATTTCTCATAACCTTCTCTGGTTAAATAAACAGTACTCATGCTAATCGTAACCTCCGTTAGTTGTTTGGATATCTTTAGCGGTCATTATACACTCTAAATCAATAAAAGAAAAGTTCCGCTTTAACAATTTGACTTTTATTTAATGTGGTTCTCAGATTTAGTCTCACTTTAAACCATCTCAATGGTTTACTGAAATAGAATTTTATTTAGCAGCGTTCTCGCCCGCCAAATACCCGGTTGAGAAGGCGGCTTGCAGATTAAATCCACCGGTATTAGCATCAACATCTATAATTTCCCCCGCGAAATATAACCTTTTTATAAAGCGCGACTCCATTGTTCTGGGATTTATCTCTTTTAAAGAAATGCCGCCCTTGGTAATCATGGCCATATTAATAGGCCTAGGCTTGGATATCTCAAGAGGCAATGCCTTAAATAAAAGTAATAACTTCCTTCTTTCCTGCTGAGTGATTTGACTAACGGTCTTATCAGGGTTTATGTCAGACATATCCAAAAAGATATCTATTAGCCGCAGGGGCAACATGCCTCTAAGAAAATACTTAATACTTTTTTTAGGGCTTGCTTTAAATTCTCTTAAGAAACGGGCATCTATTTGTTTTTCCGATAAAGCCGGTTTTAAATCAATAAAAGCTGAAACTTTTTTACCTGCTTTAAGTGAGTCAACTACCGGCCCGCTCAATGTTAAAACCAGAGGCCCGGATATTCCAAAATCAGTAAACATAAGCTCCCCTATTTCAGAAGTTATTTTTTTCTTACCCTCAGAA